>JAHEMU010000096.1 GCA_024643485.1 Cytophagales bacterium | reverse complement strand
TTTTGAAGTTTTCCTCATTTTGGATGCTCCAATAAACATATAATGTCCTTTTATATCTAAACCTCGTAGAAAACTATCTAATTTGATGATACATTCACTTGTTTTAGTTGTCAAATTATACCTCAATACTTCCCCTGTCGCCGAGCATAAAACATACAGGTTATCATCCACTTTTAGGGGTGAATGGGGCATGCTTAAGCCTGTTAACAATGCTTCATTATTTTCCACATCCCACAATTGTCCGGTATTTAAGGGGGTTTTTCGCCAGCCTGAATCGTTGTTGGATTGATCAAAAAAAGTAACGTAGGTAGGTTTTCCATTTTCGACCACCATTCCATTTAAGTGACAACGATCTTCTGGTTCCAATTCATTAATAAAAGGTGGTTTCCAAATGGAATCAAAATGAAAGGTGTCACTCATTTTTGAAATGCAAGAAAATGAGGTGTTAACAGCCAATATATCACCTTTTAAAATTTCAATGTCATGCATGTCCGTTAAGCCAGTGTAATACTTCACTTGTGGGACAAAAAGTTGATCGTAATAGTTTGGTTTGTCAGGAAAGGTTCTTGCCAACACCTCCGACATACTAAATACTTCAATAAAATTTCGGGAAGCGATTGCTAACCTATTCTCATGAAAATCAATGCCCATGGGTCGCTTAAAATTTTTCGCGAATTTATAGAGTGCCTCGCCAGTTGGACTGCTAACAAAGATAACTTTACCAGCTTGATAGGTACTAAATACCAAACTTATATTCAATTCATTCAGGATTTTAGGAAAACTCCCTGAATAATAAAAAAACGGGTTACTTTCAGCCATGGTAAATCTATATGCAACGACGCATGAACCTCCAAAATAATTGATTAATTTCCTATTCCCAAATCTAAGTCAGAATATTAAAGAAATGCTATCCGAAAAACAGATAGGCTACAAAAATCGCGGCAATAATGCCCGCCAAATCAGCTAATAAACCTGCTCCAACGGCATAGCGGGTGTTTCTAATATTGACACTCCCAAAATACACTGCAATGATATAAAAGGTTGTTTCAGTGGCCCCTCTGAATATGCTGGAGAGTCTACCTGTAAATGAGTCTGCTCCGTAGGTGTTAATGGTATCAATCATCATACCTCTCGCGCCACCACCACTGAGTGGTTTTAATATGGCTGTCGGTAATGCATCGACAAATGCGGTGTCGGCGCCAATTGCAGCCACCAGAAACTTGATTCCATCAGTAATATAATCAAGCGTACCTGAGGTTCTGAAAACACCAATGGCGACTAAAATAGCGACTAAATATGGGATGATTTTTATCGCAATATCAAACCCTTCTTTTGCGCCATCAATAAATGTGGCGTAAAGATTTATTTTTTTCCTTAACCCCATGAGTATAAAAGAAATGATCATACTAAATATGATCACCGCACTCGCCACTTTTGAAACTGGGCCTATTTGTTCAGGTTCAACCTGTGAAAAGGAATAAATGATGAGCGAAATGAAAGCAGCGGCACCAAATAAATAGGAGAGGATTACTCCGTCTATTTTAATTCTTTGTTTGAACATCACCGCTAACAGACCGGTGATGGTGGAAAAAAAGGTTGCGATGAGCAACGGTAGAAATACGTCAGTTGGATTTAATGCACCTAAAACAGAACGATCAAGCATAATTGCAATTGGAATTATGGTTAACCCAGAGGTGTTTAATACTAAAAACATAATTTGAGCATTCGATGCGGTATCTTTATCCTCATTCACCTCTTGCATCTCTTTCATAGCTCTCAAACCAATAGGAGTTGCAGCATTGTCTAAACCTAATAAATTGGCAGAGAAGTTCATTACAATAGAGCCCATCGCCGGGTGATCTTTCGGAATCCCAGGAAATAAACGAGTAAAAAAAGGCGATGCAAGACGCGCCATGGCATTGAGCATGCCTCCTTTTTCTCCAATTTTCATTAATCCTAACCACAAACTCATTACTCCGGTAAGGTATATGGATATTTCAAAAGCTGTTTTTGACATGTCGAAGGTAGAATCGAGCATATTTGGAAATACTTCCATATCTCCTAGAAAAACTAACTTAATAAGGGCTACAAGAAATCCGATCAGAAAGAACGCGATCCATATATAATTTAATACCATTAAATTCTTTTTTGTTGGCTAAATGTATAGACTTTCAAATAAAGTACCAACCACAAAAGGTATTTATCCATTGATAATTAAAGCCGCAGCGGTGATAGCAGCGGTTTCAGTGCGAAGAACAGTTGTACCTAATGAAATATTCGTTATGTTTTTCTTTTGGCAATTGATTATTTCTTGGTCATCAAAGCCACCTTCAGGACCAATCAAAATCCAATATTCTTTTAATTTAGGAATGGACTGAATGGAAATAGAATCTTCAAAATGGGCAATAAATATTGAGGAGGGAAGGGGAGTAGTGGATGTTATAAATTCTTTAAATGAGATAGGTTTATGAATATACGGAAGGTAAGGATTGTGTGATTGCTTTACTGCACTTATGGCTTTTTTAAGGAGTCGATCGGTATTTAATTTTGAACGTTCACACCGTTTAGTGATGATAGGATGAAAATGTGTTACCCCCAATTCAGTTGCTTTTTCTACCATCCATTCGTACCGATCAGCATTTTTAAGGATAGCCACCACTAGATGTATCTCTGGTTTTGCCTCTTTAGGGGTAAAAAAAATGGAAATATCTTCGAAGTGACAACATTTTCCATCAAAATGATGAAGTGTCGCTTGGTAGATATTTCCATTACCATCCGTGATTCCTAATTTTTCACCTTCTCGATGCCGTTTCACCCTTATGCAATGATGTGACTCATCGGCATTTAAAACAGGGTGTTCAACGGAAAATTCAGAATCAAAGAATAAGTCCAATCAACTATATTTTTGGATAACAGAATTGGCTAAATCAATGTACTGCGACATGGCCTCATCAGGCGACATCCCGTAGTAATTTTTCCAGGCATTGTACTTTGCAGCTGCTTTAAAATCAAAACCACCTGGCTCAGATCCATTATTATTTCCAATAGTTGCTTGTTTGAACAAACCGTACAACTTCAATAATTCATCATTATCGGGTTTTTGAGTAAGTTGTTCAACGCTAGTTTTAGCATCTTCAAATGATTTTTTGAGTTCCATTATCTTTGGTTAAGAGGTACATAAGTTCTGTTTGTTTCGCCGGTATATACCTGACGAGGACGGCCAATTGGCTCCTTATTTTCTCTCATTTCTTTCCACTGAGCAATCCAACCTGGCAGACGACCTAAAGCAAATAGAACTGTAAACATATCCACCGGAATACCTAAAGCTCTATAGATAATTCCAGAGTAGAAATCTACGTTAGGATATAGTTTTCTTTCAACAAAATATTCATCCTCAAGAGCTACTCGTTCAAGGCCTTTGGCTATGTCTAAAACAGGGTCATTTACCCCTAGTTTATCTAACACATCGTCAGCAGCTTTCTTAATGATTCGAGCTCTTGGATCAAAGTTTTTGTAAACTCTGTGTCCAAAACCCATTAAACGGAATGGATCATCTTTATCTTTTGCTTTATCCATCCATTTTTTAGTGTCCCCACCATCTTCACGGATGTTTTCTAACGTATTGATCACTTCCATATTTGCACCACCGTGTAACGGACCCCATAAGGCATTGATACCGGCTGATACGGAGGTATATAAACTACCATGGCTTGAACCTGTAATTCTTACTGTTGAAGTAGAACAATTTTGTTCATGATCTGCATGAAGGATAAGTAATTTATCTAAAGCATTAGCAATTACAGGATCTACTTCATAATCGGCACCCGGTTGTTTGAACATCATGTGAAGTAAGTTCGAACAATAATCCTCTTTTGAAGAAGGATAATTAACTGGATGTCCAATTTTATGTTTGTAAGTCCAAGCAGCAAAAGTTGGCATTTTCGCCAATATTCGAACGATACTCAGGTTTACACCTTCAGGAGATCTGTTAGGGTCTAATGATTCAGGGAAGAAAGCAGTTAAAGAAGTAACCAAGCTACTTAATACCCCCATAGGGTGAGACCTAGAAGGGAATCCACCCAAGATTCTTTTGTAATCTTCGTGAACCATTCGGTTATTTCTGATTGCACCTTCAAAACGCTCCAATTGATCTTGATTTGGAAGGTCCCCAAAAATCAATAGATAGGCTACTTCAATAAAGGAGCTTTTTTCCGCTAATTCTTCAATGCCGTATCCTCTATATTTTAGGATGCCTTTTTCTCCATCTAGGAAGGTGATTTTACTTGAAGTAGCTCCTGTGTTCTTATAGCCATAATCCAAAGTGATTAGCCCGGACATTTGGCGTAACGACCCAATATCAATGGCCTTTTCATTTTCAGTTCCAGTGATGACGGGGAGTTCGTATTCTTTGCCGTCGTATATTATTTTAGCTGTTTCAGACATATTAATAGAGATTTAAATAAATATAATGTTAATAATAGGTAGCAATGCTAATTTACATTATTTGCTAATTATTTCCCAAAATTAATGGCAATCCATTTTCACCACCTCCTACTACAATTATTTTGGAATTTGGCGATTTGGATAGTTCCAATGTAGCTTCAATCCCTCTCATAGTTAAAAGTTTTTCAGTTAATGAACTATTTACGATATCATTTGCAGCAGCCTCTCCTTCAGCAGCAATTCTTTTTCTTTCTGCTTCACTTTTTTCTTTATCCAAACGGTACTGATAGGCCAATGCTTCTTGCTCTTGTTCCAATTTATTTTCAATCGCTTGTTTGATTTGGGCAGGAAGGTTTATTGAACGAATCAATAATGCTGTCATTTTGATGTTATTTGTCTCCAAGATTGAGCCAGTTTCTGCTTTTATTGCAGTTTCCACATCAGAACGTTTGGTAGAATAAATTTCTTCGGCTGTGTACCGACCCATTACTTGACGGACGGTTGATCTCGCCTCAGGAATAACCAATCTATCCACATAACTTCTAGTGAAATTCTCATGGATGAATCCTATTCTATCATAAATAGGATAGAAACGAATAGTAACGTCCACATTGATTGACAAACCGTTCTTATCAAGGACGTCCATCGACTCTTCTTGCGTTTTTTCTGACACATCATAGATGTAAACCTCATTCCAAGGTGCTTTCACATGTAAGCCTGGAGTAATCACATTGACTTTATCCAAGTCACCCGAAAATTTGTAGAAAACGACAGCTCTCTCAGTCACCTGAACAGTATAAAACATGCTCGATGAAAAGGCTGCAATGATGATTACCGATATTACGGCAACAACGATAACAGGTAAAAATTTACGATTATCCATATTGATTTTTTTAAATTTTGAGATTTCTTTATTTGCTTAAGCAATTTATACTTCTTCTTTGGAAAAGTCAGTATTATTGGTCACAAACTTCTTTAATCTTGTCGAAATCTTCATAAAAGCCCAAGTTCCCGGCGATACTCCAATCGTCGCAGGCTCCATTTTTATCACCGAGTCCTAATTTGGCGTAACCTCGATGGAAAAAGTAAGTGCCATCATATTCATTATAGGCAATGGCGGTATCAAAATCGAGGATGGCTTCTTTGAAATTCTTTAATTCTTTTTCTGCTAGCCCTCTTTTGAAATACAAATCTCCGTTGTTAATGTTCAAATCGAGAGCGATAGAGTACTGCGCTTTAGCGAGAGAATATTGCCTTTGCGCATAATAGATATTTCCTTTGAATAGGTAATAACCGTAGAAGGAAGAATTTAAAGAAATGGCTTGATCAATTTCCTTCATGGCGTTGGAGAAATTCCCCCGTTCGAAATACGCGAGGAATTTATGATAATGATAACTTTCTTTAAGTGGGTCAAGGTTTACGGCCAGCCCAAAGTCTTCGATTGCGCCATCTATGTCTCCGGCTTTTTGCCTCATTTTACCCCTTAGAATCAGGGAGTATGCACTGGTGTCAGCCGCATGACTGATGATATAACGATTAAAATTTTGAAAGGCACTATCATATTGCCCTAATTTTCTAAAGGTAAATCCTTTATACGCTGGGACTAATTCAAGTTTTTTATCCAGAGACTCCGCTTTTGAGAAATCTGAGAGGGCTTCATTTAACTGATCTTCCTTAAAATGAGCAATGCCTCTAAAATAATAGGCTTCAGCATTGCAGGAATCTAGTGCGATAGATTGAGAGAGGTAGTTGATGGACTCAAAATTATCTATACTAAGGTAATGAAACCCTTTGTTGAATAATTTCTTAGCGTCCTGGGAATAAGAAAGTTCCGCACGAGTCACGAAAAAGCAAAGCGATATAAGTGCAATCGTGCGGAACAAATTGGATTATTTTAATTTTATAACTTCTTTGGCTTTTTCTACGATATTTTCCGGAGAAAGGCCATATTTTTCCAATAATTGTGTAGGTGTACCACTTTCACCAAATGAATCATTTACAGCTACCAAACGAATAGGAGCGGGGTGATGTTGGGCCAAAACCGAAGCTATGCTTTCACCTAGTCCACCGTTCATTTGGTGTTCTTCAGCGATTACCGCACAACCCGTTTTTTTAACAGAGTTAAGAACACTGTCAACATCCAAAGGTTTGATGGTATGAATGTTAATTACTTCAGCACTTATTCCTTGAGCTTCTAGCATTTCTTCAGCTAGAATCGCATACCAAACTAAATGGCCGCTTGCAAAAATAGTAACATCCTTACCTTCGATCATTTTTTGCGCTTTACCAATCTCGAATTTTTCAGCGGGGTTGGTGAAAACCGGCCAGCTTGGACGGCCAAAACGCAAATAAACCGGACCGTGGTGTTCGGCTATGGCGATAGTTGCAGCTTTTGTTTGATTATAATCGCAAGGAACGATTACTGTAAAGTTGGGAAGCATTTTCATCATCCCTACATCTTCCAGAATTTGGTGGGTCGCGCCGTCTTCACCTAAAGTTAATCCAGCATGTGAAGCGCAGATTTTTACGTTTTTTTCCGAGTATGCAACTGACTGACGAATTTGATCGTAAACACGACCAGTTGAAAAGTTTGCGAAAGTTCCTGTAAAAGGAATTTTACCCGCCGTGGCCATACCCGCTGCTAAACCAATCATATTGGCTTCAGCAATACCTGTTTGAAAGAATCGTTCAGGATTTTCTTTTTTGAAATCACCCATTTTCAATGAACCGATCAAATCAGCACAAAGGGCAACAACCTCAGGATTTGTTCTTCCTAATTCGGTTAAACCGTCACCGAAACCGGATCTGGTGTCTTTTTTTTCTGTATATGTGAATTTTGGCATTTCGATTGAATTTTTGATTTATCAGCATTATATCTGATAAATGACCATTGAATATTAATAATCTCCTAATGTTTCTTTTAATTGACCCAAAGCATTGGCAAGTTGTTCGTCATTTGGAGCAACTCCATGCCATTTATGAGTACCCACCATAAAGTCAACACCGTAACCCATTTCAGTTCTCATTAGGTTAAGTACAGGTTTGCCTTTACCTAATTTTGATTTAGCAACCTCTAGTTGAGCCACCAAATTTTCCATATCGTTACCTTTACTTTCAATCACTTCCCATCCGAAAGCTTCCCATTTCGCACGAATGTTTCCAAGATTCAACACCTCGTTGGTAGGTCCATCGATTTGTTGACCATTCACATCAATTGTAGCGATAAGGTTATCTACTTTATTGTGTGCAGCATACATGGCAGCTTCCCAAACTTGTCCTTCTTGGATTTCGCCATCACCCATTAACACATAAACGGTTTGAGGATCTTTGTTCAACTTTTTAATTTGAGCAGCACCAGTTGCAGCAGAAAGACCTTGACCTAAAGAACCAGAAGCTATTCTGATACCTGGTAATCCCTCTTCTGTTGCTGGGTGACCTTGCAAACGAGTGTTTAGTTTTCTGAATGTTGCCAATTCCGACACCTCAAAATAGCCAGAACGAGCGAGTACGCTATACCAAACTGGAGAGATGTGACCATTACTTAGGAAGAACATATCTTCATTAGCACCGGTCGGATTGAAGTTTTTATCGTGTTTCATTAAGTGAAAATACAAAGCCACAAAGTACTCTGTACATCCCATGGAACCACCTGGATGGCCGGAATTCACCGCGTGTACCATTCTTAGAATGTCGCGGCGAACCTGAGAACACAATTGATTAAGTTCGTTAAAGTTGGGTTGATTATTCATTGAAAATTATAGTTGTGATTTCGGGTGCGAAGATAGGGATTATTGGTGGAAATTAAAAAGTAATACCCTATAATGGAACGGGTTATGAATTCCACGGTTAGGGAGGTTTGACCCCTACGGGGTCGACTAACTACTGAATACCTATAATCTCTTAACCCCTTTAATAGAACACGTTCTCATTTCTACGGCTAGTAAGGTTTGACCCCTACGGGGTCGACTAACTACTGATTACCTATACGCCCTTACCCCCTTTTCCCTTATCCCCTTATCTTCCTATCCCCTTACCCTTCCAGCTCTAACCACTCTATTCTATACCACCTCAATTAATCACCACACGTTTAATCACCATTTTAGCGTCATTCATGATTTGTACCACATAAACACCAGAAGCGAAGTTGTGGGTGTCAATTTCAATATGTTTGGTATCGGGCGCAAAATCACCTTTCCACACGATATTTCCTCGGATATCA
>JAHEMU010000426.1 GCA_024643485.1 Cytophagales bacterium | reverse complement strand
GGGTAAAACAGACTCAATTACTTCTTCAGCAGCTTGCACAAATTCAGGCTCGGATGCATTTCGCTTTAAAACGTAGTCAATGATAGGGTGACTCATTATTCAGGGTTTAATTCTTCAATATAAAAAAGTAATTGGTAACCATTTTATGTTTTACCTAAATCAAGTTCAATGTCAGATATAAAAATCAACGGACTTCGTTTTGGCTACTTCCTCAAAGAAGATTGCCATTTTTTCAGTTACCGCTTTAAAAAATTTTTCTCCTTTTTCTTTGGATGCTTTTCTTGGATCACCTACGCCTGTGTCTTTGGTTACTTGCATCCATTTGCGCTCGCTCCATCCCCAACCTTCTTGCATAGCACTAAATCGAAATTGTTTAGCCGCACCGTCACCAGCTTCCGAAAGTGGTCGAACCAAGTGCGGAGCTAAATGCATAATTACACTGGTCTCCATCTCCCCGGCATGATCATCTTTATTTTCAAAAAATAATTTTTGATCCAACGATTTAAACCAATTGCAAGAGCAGATAAACATATCGGGATATTTCAAACTCAACTCCCGAATCGGATTGTTAAAATTATTTGCTCCGTGACTATTAAATATTATCAGTTTGTATATGCCTTGCCGATTGAGCGTATTAACCATATCATCTAAAATCGCAAGCTGTGTGCTCGGATTCATGTTCATGTCGAGGGTAATATCATACTGCCCCGTGTTCACTCCGAAAGGAATTACAGGCAAGACAATAATTTTAGCGCCTCGTTCCCAGGCAATCCGTGCGCCTTCAGCAGCAATCTGTTCGGACTCAATATTATCAGTCCCATAGGGCAAATGATAATTGTGCGCTTCACATGCACCCCACGGAAGAATCGCAACATCAAACTTTGTTTCCTGGATACTCTTCCAATTGGTTTCAGCTAAAATATAAGGTCTCATAAAAATTTACGTTACAGCGTTCTAAATTCGGTCTTTAATTAGTTGCATCAAAAAACAATTCAAAATCACCACTTACATTTAAACAATTTTAATTTAAATCTAATGAAGATATACGTGACCCAATTAGTATACCTCATAAAGGGCAAAGAAGTTTATTCTACGATTTTGAAAGCAAGGTAATCCCATTAATCAGTCGACATTCCGGTAAAATGGTTTTGCGTCTGAAAGTCGATGAGTCTAATGCAATTGAGTCATCAGGGGCTCTACCCAATGAAATTCATTTTGTAGAATTTGAAAGTGAAGAGAGTTTTAAATCATACTCAACAGACGAAGAACGTTTGAAATACATTCATCTTAAGGAGCAATCCGTTTCTTCCAGTCTCAATATTCTAGGTAAAGCTGTTTAATTCTAAAAGTTGGGTGATAGCAAGTACTTCGAATAGAAATCATCAATAGCTTTCACCGCTTCTTCTGGCTTATCTACGATAGTAAATAAAAACATATCTTCTGCACTGATGTTCTTTTCCTCATCCAACAAAATTTTCTTAATCCATCCAACCAGTCCCTTCCAAAAAGATTTTCCCACCAACACAATTGGGAATCGGCCAATTTTTTTTGTTTGAATTAAAGTAAGTGCTTCAAATAATTCATCTAATGTTCCAAACCCTCCAGGCATAACCACAAAACCTTGAGAATATTTAACAAACATCACTTTACGAACGAAGAAGTAATCGAAGTTGATGATCTTATCCGTATCGATATAGATGTTTCCCTCTTGTTCATGCGGCAAGAAAATATTGAGTCCTACAGATTTACCGCCCGCTAACTTGGCTCCTTTGTTACCCGCTTCCATAATACCAGGTCCACCACCAGTGATTATACCGTAACCTTCACGAACCAGTCCTGAAGCAATTTGTTGTGCTGTTTGGTAGTATGGATGATTAGCCTTAGTTCTAGCTGAGCCGAAGATTGTTACGCAGGGACCAATCTTAGCTAGTTTGTCGAATCCCTCCACAAATTCAGACATAACTTTAAAGATCACCCATGAATCTGAACTTTTGATTTCATTCCAATCTTTGTCCTTAAATGCCTGAACAATCTTTTTTTCTTCGTCAAGAACATCTTTCATTTTATCTTGTGCAACCGTCTTCTTCTTCGCCATGTTCGTTTTATTTATACGACAATTTAGAAAATGAAATTTGATTTATTTGTTTTTCGATCTCTTACACTTTTCAAGACTTTATGAATCAACTGAGTTATTTCCGGTTATTTCATAATCTAAGTGAAGCTGACTATAAATTATTTGATAGTCTGCTCATTGCCAAAAGCTATAAAAAAGGTGAGTTCATTACACAGCCCGGTCAAATTCAAAAGGAGCTTTTCTTTTGTGTGGATGGAGTACAAATGTCATACTTCGAAACGGATGATAAAGTCCATGTAATTGCTTT
>JAHEMU010000425.1 GCA_024643485.1 Cytophagales bacterium | reverse complement strand
AAAAGATTATCTCATTTATAAAGGATAATCCAACTCGTGGAGTGGTTTATAAGGGAGTTTTGACACGTGATGAAATTCCAACTGTAATTAGTACGTATGGGGGAACCTTAATTCCCCTGATACGAAATATTTATGGTGCGGTGCCCTCGAAAATTTATGAAGCCATGGCAGCAGGACTACCTATTATATTTTCAGGAGAAGGTGAGGGAGCTAAGATTATCAAGGAGACAAAAGCTGGATGGGTTATTAAACCAGGTTCATGGGAGGAGTTGCAAAACAGTATTTTAGAGTTCAGTAAGATGACTGATCATGAATATTTTGAGAATAGGGAACGGAATCGAAATACAGCAAAGAAGTATTTTGACAGGAATGAACAAATCAAAACCTTAAGTTCTTTTTTAGAAAGCAAAGTAATATGCAAATGATTGAAACCGCGCATACTGAAAATCTCAAAGAAATAGCACAATGTCATTGCGTAGCTTTTCCTAAATCATTTTCTTCTGCACTGGGATTAGCCTACGTTGAAAAAATGCTAGCATGGTACCTCTCAACCGAAACTGCATTTTTATTTTACTTTAAAGAAGGTGGGCAGTGTATTGGATATTGCGGAGGTATGATAAGGTCTACTCCCGGTATGGGTTCTGCTTCCAGTATGACGCAATTCAGTTTTAACCAAGCGGTCCAATCATTTTTGATTCGGCCATGGTTGATTTTTCACCCTGAATTGAGAGCGAAATTTTTATTTGTATTAAAGAATCTTTGGTATAAGGTTATCGGAAAAGCAAACAACAGCAATACGATTGCAACCGAAAACACCCCGGTATCATTTGAGCCCTATGTTGCCTTGGTGGTAATCGGTGTTCGCAACGAACTGCAAGGGAAGGGATATGGTTCATTGTTATTGCAAGCTTTCGAGAAGAAAACTATTGAACTAGGCTATGGTAAGATGTCGCTCACAGTTTTGTCAGAAAATTTAAAAGCAATAAAGTCGTATGAACGGAATGGCTGGATGATTACCAAGGTTAATGGAAAATCGACATCAATGGAAAAATTACTGAACACTTAGTAAAGAGAAGAATGAGTATTAACGTAACAATAGTAGCTGGGGCTCGCCCAAATTTTATTAAGATAGCACCCTTAACAAAAGCGATTAATGTTTATAAAAGTCAGGGAGCTGCAATTGAATATCGATTAATTCATACAGGGCAACATTATGATGATGTGATGAGTCAATCTTTTTTCAGGGATCTGGGAATTCCAGAACCAGATGCAAATCTGCAAGCCGGCTCAGGAACACAGGCAGAACAGACAGCTTCCATTATGGTCAGTTTTGAAAAAGAACTTTTAGAAAACAGACCTCATTTAGTGCTTGTTGTAGGGGATGTTAATTCAACCTTGGCATGTTCTATTGTTGCCAAGAAATTAAATATTGATGTAGCACATGTAGAGGCAGGAATTCGTTCAGGTGACCGAACCATGCCGGAAGAAATAAATAGATTGGTAACGGATTCGATTGCAGACTACTATTTTACAACTACTCCGCTTGCGGGAGAGAATCTTGTGAATGAAGGTGTTGATCCACAAAAAATATTTTGGGTAGGGAATACCATGATTGATACATTGATTGCTCAACGCTCTCGGTTTCAGGAGCCATCTATTTTTAATGCGTATCACCTCTCAGCAGGGAAGTATCTTTTGCTGACTTTGCATCGGCCATCAAATGTTGATGATCCTAAAAATCTGGAGCATATTATTAGTCTTTTACACCAAGGTGCGAAAGAAACACCAATTGTTTTTCCTGTTCATCCGAGGACGCAAAAAATGTTGGCTTCAATAAACTTGCCTTCAACTATTCATACCTGTGGCCCTCTTGGCTATCTTGAATTTTTATATTTGATAGACAAATCAATGGGGGTGGTAACAGATAGTGGTGGAATTCAGGAGGAGACTACGTATTTGCATAAACCATGTATCACCTTACGAACAACTACTGAAAGGCCCGAAACGGTTGAAGTGGGAACGAATGTTTTAATTGGGGATGCTTTTGATGAAATTCCTCAGCTGATCGCAAAACTAACCAAAGGTGATTGGAAAACAGGAACTATCCCGGACTTATGGGATGGAAAAACCTCTGAACGGATTGTAGAAAAGGTAATCCAACTCTACAAATGAAAATCGAATTCTTACCCAGTTACTTTAATTAAAACCATCTAAAATGCAATCAATTTTCGTTGGTGGCTACATGCATTCTGGAACAAGCATGTTGGTAAACATACTGAGGAAGCATTCAGATATTTATGCTGTCGCGACAGAACTACGACTTTTTGAAAGTTATCCAACTTTTAATCATAAACACGGTCGAAATCAAAAGTATCTAAACGATCTTTTGA
>JAHEMU010000095.1 GCA_024643485.1 Cytophagales bacterium | reverse complement strand
TAAACTTCTGAGTTGTATTCGGGTAACGATTGTACCATCATCGCCCCCATCTGCTCTATGTTAGAAACATAGGAAATTGTTTGAATTTTCGAAAGAGTAGTGGCGTCAACCAAAATACTCATGGCATTTAACCAAGAAGAGAAATACAAAGCTTCACCTCCAAGTAATTTTACCTCCTCACTAAAGGATTTTTCTATTTCAGAAATGGTATCATTTTCAAAATATACCCAGTATTTTTTTTGTGTATATCCGCTACCAAGGATGAAAAATGTTATTAAAACAAGTAAAATTCTCTTTACCATTTTACTAAATTACAGATATTTAGTAGAATTTTATCATCTATGAACCTTACTGCATCATTTTTTATTCAAAATAGAAAGAAATTAAATGAATTATTAACCACTAATTCCTGTGTTGTACTGTGGGGGAATCCAATATTTAACCATAATGAGAATACGCACTTTCCTTTTATTCAAAATAAAAATTTTTACTATTTAACAGGTATTAGAGTTCCTAATGCTGTTTTGGTTTTAGTCAAGAGAAAAAATAGCGTGGAAGAATGTCTTTTCATTCCCGAACCAACTCTTTTTCGGAAACAATGGGATTCTAACGTCATGGACGCAAGCCAAGCAACTGATATCTCCGGAATTAAAGAAATATATTGGACGGAAAATCTAAGTAAATGGTTAAAGAATTTCGAATTATTTTCCCTTAATGTTCTCACCGGAATTTACAAAAATTCAGAACCTGGAATTCAATTTCACAACCAAAAGGCAGGCTGGCTAAAACGCTTACTTAAAACAAATTATGTGGAATCGGTAATTCCAATAATGAATAAATTACGAATGGTTAAAGAACCCGTGGAATTGGAATTAATTCAACAAGCGATTGAAATCACTGGTTTTGGTTATAAAAAGCTGATTCAACAGCTACCTAATTGTAAATCGGAAAAGCAATTACATTGGTTTCTTATCGATGAATTCAACAGAAATGGAGCAAATGGCATGGCGTTCGACCCAATCATCGCCTCTGGAAAAAATGCTACCGTCCTTCATTACGTTGAAAATAGTGCCGATTTAGCCCCCAATGACTTGCTTTTATTAGACATAGGTGCTGAATATTTGGGATGGAATGCAGATATGACTCGCGTAATTCCTATCAATGGCATCATGACAAAAAGACAAAGTGATGTTTTTGACGCCGTTGAAAAGGCTTATAAACATTCTTTAACTCAACTAAAACCAGGAATGTCTATCACAGACTTGAATAAGATTACTGCGAAAGCAATTGCTCATCAATTGGTTGTCCTCGGATTAATATCGGAAAAAGAGGCGAATGAAAATGACGCTAAAATACCTGCATATAGAAGGTATTATATGCATTCGGCTTCTCATTTTTTAGGAATGGAAGTTCATGATGTGGGGGGGAGAAACGAACCATTGACCGAAGGAATGGTAATAACTCTCGAGCCGGGGATTTATATAAATGAAGAAAAAATAGGTATTAGGTTGGAAAATGACCTGCTAATTGGAAAAAATTCCGTTTCTGAATTGTCAGGCCATATTCCATTAAATTGGAAAGATCTCTTGGATTGGGGGAATTCTTAAATGGAGAAACTCTCACCACACCCACAAGTACGTGAGGCGTTGGGGTTTACAAATTGAAATCCTTTTCCATTAAGTCCATCTGAGTAATCTAAAATGGTTCCCAAGAGGTATAATAAGCTTCTTTTATCAACTAAAATTTTCACCCCTTTATCTTCGTACACTTTGTCTCCGTCTAAAACAGCCTGATCAAAAGCTAAATCATACATTAAACCAGAACAGCCGCCTCCTTTTACTGAGACTCTGATGTTATGATCGTTACCTTTTCCTTCTTCACTGCGCAATGCAACAATCTTTTCTTTCGCTTTATCAGTTATCTGAATCATTGGTTTTTGGTTTATTTTATCTATTAACCTTCACAAAGTTCGCAAAGTTTCAGATATTCAACAAATTTTCTAAAAAGTCATGATGAAAGGAATTGAACATATTGGTATTGCTGTCAACAGTCTAGACGTTTCCATTCCTCAATACGAACAATTATTAGGGGTGCCGTGCTATAAAAAGGAGGAGGTTGAGTCGGAAGGGGTTATTACTGCTTTTTTTAAATTGGGAAATGTAAAAATAGAATTACTTCAAGCAACAAGACCGGATTCCCCCATTTCAAAATTTATTGAAAAGCGGGGAGAGGGAATTCATCATTTGGCATTTGATGTACAAAACATAAAGGAAGAAAGCGCAAGATTACAAGAAAATCAAGTGAGATTAATCAATGCTGAACCAAAAAATGGGGCGGATAATAAGTTAATTAACTTCCTGCACCCAAAGGATACTGGGTCCGTTTTAATGGAAATTTGCCAAGAAAAGTAAGATATTTAACCGCGGTCCATCCACAATCTATTGTAGTATTTCTGCTTTTTTTTACCCTCCCGGGTTTTATAGGCAGGCTTTGGTCCGCATGCTGAAAATAGCAGCATCAATACAAGTGAATATACGGTTAATAAAATAACTCTTTTCTTCATGGGTAGTCAACTATGATGCAAATTTCGGTAATATTTAGTGGTTTCTGAAATCTAAATGAGATATTCCCTTAAATTTGCAGATAAATCAACAAAAACTACGTTAAGTAAAAGTATGTCTGAAAAACGAACTGAAATTGGGGAAATTGGTGAATTTGGTTTAATCAAAAAATTAAGTGAAGGGCTTACATTTAAGCGCCCAGATACTTTTACCGGGATTGGGGACGATGCGGCAGTGATAAAAGCGTCTTCTGATGAACTTTTGGTAACATCTGACATGCTAACTGAAGGAATTCATTTTGATTTATCGTACGTGCCATTGATGCATTTGGGTTATAAAGCAATTTCTGTTAATGTGTCGGATATTGCTGCAATGAACGGTACTCCAACACATGTTTTTTTAAATATTGGTCTTAGCAATCGCTTTTCAGTTGAGGCGGTCGAAGAGTTATATAAGGGAATAAATGCGGCGTGTAATGATTTTAATGTCGAACTCGCTGGTGGAGATACGACCGCTTCGCACGCTGGCCTCATTCTATCGGTGACGTGTATCGGAACTGGTCCGAAGGGCAAAATTGTAAAGCGCAGCGGAGCAAAAAAGGGTGATATCATCTGTGCGACGGGTGATTTGGGGGCTGCTTATCTTGGATTACAAGTATTGGAACGTGAAAAGGCAGTTTTTAAGCAAAATCCTCAAATGCAGCCTAAATTGGAAAATTACCAATACCTGGTGCAACGGCAATTAAAACCAAAAGCACGCATGGATATTATTCATGAATTGAATGAATTGGGGGTTGTTCCCACTGCTATGATGGATATTTCTGATGGATTAGCTTCTGAATTGCTGCATATGAGCAAAGCTTCTGGAGTTGGAATGAAAATTTTTGAAGAAAATCTTCCAATGGATGGATTGGCTTACGATACCGCAGTTGAATTTCAAATTGATACCGCAGCATGTATATTGAATGGTGGTGAAGATTATGAATTGTTGTTTACCATCGATCAAAAGGATCACGCAAAACTAGAGAAACACCGAGATATCCATTTCATTGGTTTCGTGCAAGACTTGGAATTGGGTAATGTGCTGATTTCAAAACAGCAAAATGAAGTGGCACTTACCGCTCAAGGTTTTAAGCACTTTTAGATAAAAAATTGCAAGAAAAAAGCCCCTCAAATCTTGAAGGGCTTTTTTTGTTTACCAGATTTTCACACGAACACTGTCGGCGCGCCACATCCCGTCACCTTCTCGAACCCCAAAGGCTTCATAAAATTGTTCCATATTGGTTAATGGACCAACCGCCCTATACATGCCTGGGCTATGTGGGTCGGTTAAGATTTGATTTCTAAGGGTTTCATCTCTATAGATGCTTCTCCAAATAGTAGCCCATGACAAGAAAAAGCGTTGTTCTTGAGTAAAACCATCAATATCAGCCGGTTTTTCATGAGTTTCATAATAAATCCGCATGCCTTCAAAGGCTGCATTCAAACCCCCAAGATCTCCGATATTTTCTCCTAATGTCAGTCTACCTTGTACAAAAACACTATCTAATGCTTCAAATTCATCATATTGTTTAATTAGTAAGGCAGTCCGCTCTTCGAATCGGGTTTTGTCTTCATCCGACCACCAATTGATCATATTTCCTTCCGAATCAAAACGGCTCCCTTGATCATCGAAACCATGTGAAATTTCATGGCCAATTACCGCTCCTATTCCACCGTAATTTACTGCAGGATCAGCCTTGTAATTATAAAATGGAGGTTGTAGGATTGCAGCAGGGAATACAATTTCATTATTCATTGGATTGTAATATGCATTAACCGTTTGAGGACTCATTCCCCATTCTTCTTTGTCCACGGGTTTGTTAATTTTCCTCATGTTCTCATTGAATTGAAATTGACTTGCGGTCTCAATGTTCCCTAAGTAACTGTACATTTCTCCAGAATTTTCAACTTCCAAACCTGCATAATCTTTCCACTTATTAGGGTATCCAATTTTCACAGTAAAAGAACTCAGCTTCTTAAGGGCCATTTGCTTGGTGCTATCGGTCATCCATTCTAGTTGATTGATTCTGATTTCAAATGCTTTTAGAATATTGTTCACCATTTCTTGAGCTTCGAGTTTAGCTTCTGGAGGAAATACTTCAGATACATATACTTTTCCTAACGCTTCTCCTAAAACGCCATTAGTGTTATTAAGCACACGTTCCCACCTTGGCTTCATCTCTTCTGTTCCTTGGAGTGCCTTTCCATAAAAGTCGAAATTTGCAGCTACGAAATCGTGATTTAAATAGCTTGAAGCCCGATTAATAACATTCCATTTAAGATAAATTTTGATATTTTCTAATGGCATTGTTTTACCCAATTCATTAAAACGAGCAATGAACTTAGGCTCAGTTACAATAAAAGTTTCAATGGATGTTAATCCAATCCCAGCTAAATATGCATCCCAATCGAAGTCAGGAGCTATTTTTTTGAGCTCTTCCTTGGTCATTTTGTTATACAATTCGGGAATATTTCTCATCTCAATTGGAGTCTTGGATGCCAAGGCCAATTCCATTTCGATAGCCATGATTTTTTTAGCATTTTCACCTCCGTTACCTAGGTCTGCCATTTCCAACATCCGTTGAATGTGTTGAAGGTATTTCTCTCGAAGTTCTTTCGATTTATCATCCTGTTTGGTATAGTAATCACGATTTGGAAGCCCCAACCCATCAGCACCTACATAAAATGCATTCATTTTGCTGTTCATTAAATCAGCGAATACCGATACCCCAAAGAAAGGGCTGTATCCATTTTTATGTAGCTGGGAGAGTATTTCATTCATTTTGGTACCCGATTTGATATTGTCAATTTTTTCAAACCAATGAGAAATAGGAGCAATGCCAGCACCTTCAGCTAAAGTAGAATCCATACCAACGCTGAAGAAATTGATTACTTTTTGTTCATCAGATCCATCTTCAAACTTTGATTCAGACGCCGAGTGATTCAACAATCCCAACAGTACATTGTTGGTTTGATCTCTCAGTTCGTTAAACCCAGTCCATCGGCCTTCATCATCAGGCATTTTGGTATTATCTAACCATTTTCCGTTGGCAAAGCGATAGAAATCATTTCTTGGATCAGCGGTTTGATCCATATTATTTAAATCGAGTCCGTGAACTTCGACTTCCGTTGTTTCAGCTTCTTGATTTTTACAAGAAACCAAAACGGCTAAAATAAATAGGGCGGTTAATAATTTTTTCATAAAATATGGTGGTTTGTTGTTAATCTTCATCGGGATAAGGAATATATACGAAGGAGGTGAAATCGCCATCAGAAACAAATAAACAGCAGAATTCTTCCGGATCTTTGTAATTTTCTTTAAAAATATCCAGTTTTTCGGGGTCAATAATTTCTCTTTCAATAAACTCATCCAAATAGGTGATATATATGTTCCATTGTATTTCTGCCTCATGGCCAGCAAGTAGTAATTGCCCTAATGGAAGATCGGTTTTAGAAATTGGGAAAATGGGATAATCACTAAATCCACGTTTGCGCACTTGATAGGAGGCTTCTTTCAATGTGTTTGAAACTTTTGCGAAATCTGGGGTGATGGTTCCCAGGTATTTCCCACTTAACTCCGGAGTATTGCTATGTATATCAGGACTAAAACTCATGATCGTTTAGAAATTTACTGCAAATTGATTGAATTTCCGGAAAAAAAGAAACAAAATCTTTTTCAAAATCGCCGTAATGAAGTTGTAAATCTTCTACAGCATGTTCCATCTCAGAGGGGTGTTTTGTCCTTTGCGACATCCCATTTAATGTTTTTTGAATTCCTTCAATGGAAGAATAATTGACTAACCAATTGTGCTTAATCATAAATGGAAGCATGTATTGAGCTCCATCGGGTAGAATATCTTTGGATTTATCCAGCAGAGCGTAATTTCTTGAAGCAAAATCTTTTAGGCTTTCTTGGTGGTAATTATTCCATAATTTCGCTAAAAAATGATCATAAAAAATATCGATAATAATTCCTTTGAAATGACCGTATTTTTTGTGAAGTCGTTGCTTTGATCGTAGGGTTACCTCATGGCTATCCGTATAAGAGTCAATCAATCGATGGAGCCTGATTCCTTTAGTGATATTTGGGGAGTAACTATTATCCAATGAACCTTTTATATAGTCGCCCATAAAATTACCAATCACCACCTGCCGATCCTCCCCTGATAATAATAAATGAGCTAAATAATTCATATAAGCCTAATATCCTTATTTTATACTACTCCTCCAAACAGCACGTAATATTCTATGCTATTTAATCTGTTGTGCCCTATTCTATTTGGCCGTTTTTTTAACTACTTTTGCATTTCCTTTTTAATACGGTATGAAGAACATAAGGAATTTTTGCATAATAGCACACATTGACCACGGGAAAAGCACCTTGGCAGATCGCCTTTTACAGGCAACGGGAACGGTTACTGATCGCGAAATGCAGAATCAG
Source organism: Cytophagales bacterium (assembly GCA_024643485.1). Lineage (GTDB taxonomy): Bacteria > Bacteroidota > Bacteroidia > Cytophagales > Cyclobacteriaceae > JAHEMU01. The sequence goes on along the minus strand of JAHEMU010000095.1, from coordinate 1,752 downwards.
TTATTGGATGATATGGATCTTGAAAGAGAGAGGGGGATCACCATTAAAAGTCATGCCATTCAAATGGATTATGAATTTAATGGAGAAAAATATACCCTAAACTTAATTGACACTCCAGGTCACGTGGATTTTTCTTATGAAGTATCGCGCTCAATAGCTGCTTGTGAAGGAGCATTGCTAATTGTAGATGCCGCTCAAGGAATTGAAGCACAAACCATCAGCAACTTATATTTAGCCCTTGAACATGATCTGGAAATTATTCCAGTTCTCAATAAAATAGATTTGCCTTCAGCCCTTCCAGAAGAGGTGACTGATCAAATCGTGGATTTAATCGGATGCGATGCTTCGGATGTAATTAGAGCATCCGCAAAAGAAGGAATTGGTATCATGGAAATCTTGGAAGCAATTGTGCACAGAGTTCCTGCTCCGAAAGGGGACCCTGAAGCACCTCTTCAAGCAATGATATTTGACTCAGTATTTAATCCTTTCCGTGGAATTGAGGTGATATTTAGAGTGTTTAATGGACAAATAAGCAAAGGAGATAAAATTAAATTCGTGAATACGGGTAAAACCTATGATGCGGATGAAATTGGTATCCTGAAATTACAAAAATCACCCAAAAACACCATTGCCGCAGGTAATGTTGGATATTTGATTTCTGGAATAAAGGTGGCTCGCGAAGTGAAAGTGGGAGATACCATTACACAAGTGAATAATCCGTGTCCCGCAGCCATTCAAGGGTTTGAAAACGTAAAACCTATGGTATTCGCCGGTATTTACCCCGTCGATACCACTGAATTTGAAGAATTAAGAGCTTCAATGGAAAAATTGCAGTTGAATGATGCCTCACTCGTTTGGGAGCCCGAATCTTCTGCTGCTTTGGGTTTTGGATTCAGATGTGGTTTCTTGGGAATGCTCCACATGGAAATCGTTCAAGAGCGATTAGAGCGTGAATTTGACATGACAGTGATCACAACGGTCCCTTCTGTGAAATTCAAAGCGTATATGACAGATGGCACTATAAAAGACATCAGTGCGCCGTCTGAAATGCCTGAACCTAATTATTTAACCCGAATTGAAGAGCCTTATATCAGAGCTCAAATAATATCAAAATCTGAATTTGTTGGACCCATTATTAACCTTTGTATAGATAAAAGAGGGGTCATCAAAAATCAGGTATATCTTACTACCGACCGGGTAGAACTCACCTTCGAATTACCTCTTTCTGAAATAGTTTTTGACTTTTTCGATAAACTTAAAACCATTTCAAAAGGATATGCTTCCCTAGATTATGAATTAATAGGATACAAGCAATCCAATATGGTTAAGCTGGATATTCTATTAAATGGCGAGGGGGTTGATGCACTTTCTGCTATCGTCCATAGGGATAAAGCCCATGATTGGGGAAAGAAATTATGCGCCAAGCTGAAAGAATTAATTCCTCGACAAATGTTTGAAATTGCTGTTCAGGCAGCAATCGGTACCAAAGTCGTTGCGCGAGAATCCGTTAAAGCGATGCGTAAAAACGTATTGGCTAAATGCTACGGTGGCGATATCTCTCGTAAAAGAAAATTACTTGAAAAACAGAAAAAAGGAAAGAAACGAATGCGTCAAGTGGGTAATGTAGAAATACCTCAGGAAGCATTTATGGCTGTATTGAAACTGGATTGATATGAGAAAACCGGCGCAATTAATCGATGGAAAGAAAATTTCCCTAGATATAGAAAAGGAAATTTCAGACGAAGTTCGTCA
>JAHEMU010000424.1 GCA_024643485.1 Cytophagales bacterium | reverse complement strand
ACGGAATAGAATCCTTTTTCACAAAAAACATCAATGTACTCGGCAAGTCCTTCTTCGGCTACTTGAGGGATCATTTCATGCAATACTTCATTGATATATTCTTCACGTGTTTTTCCTTCAGGAAAGGCATGAGCTCCTAAAAAAGTGGCCTTTATTTTTAATGGAGTAATTTCTTTTAATTTTTTTATTACTCTTAACATTTTAATCTCAGCGGCTGTTGAAAGTCCATAACCACTTTTGATTTCAATGCTTCCGGTGCCGGAGGAAAGTACATGATCTACGCGAATTAAAGCTGCCTGCAATAGGGCTTCCTCACTCATGGCGCGTAATTTCCTTGCGCTGTTCAAGATACCACCGCCTTTAGCTGCGATATCTGCATAAGTTTCACCTTTGATTTTCATGACAAACTCTTCTTCACGAGTGGCCGCAAAAACTAAATGAGAATGTGAGTCAACAAAAGCGGGGAGCACGAACCGGTCAGTAGCGTCAATGATTTTTTCATGGGAAAATGTTAAGTCTTTCATCAAACCGAAGGATTTGATTTTCCCCTTTTCCAATAATAAATAAGCGTCAGAAAGGGTGGGTAAATGATCTAAATCTTTTCCATAGACCCTTTTTACTGGCAAAGGTCGTACCTGTGCTAGTGCTTTTATATTGGTAATTAACACGTTATTTTTGAGCTTTTGTGAGATCTATTTTTCAAAAGCTTCCACTTCGTAATCTACTTCAGTCGCGTAAATAGGCATGCTGATTTTTAGTAATACGAAGAATCCCCCAGACTTAAGGCCTGGTTTAATTCCAGCTTCTGCACCGTAACCCCAACTTAAGGTACGGTTGAATTTACCATCTAAACCAAATCTGAAACCAACAGGATTAGTTTTTAATGATTGAACTGAATACTCTTGATCTTGATAATATACGTTGTCTAAAGTTACCCAAGGAGCGATTAATAAATCGAAATAGGTGGTGATTAATCTATCGTCAACACCTGGAGAGTGTTTATCAATATCAACTGCAACATTCCGAATCCATGATAACGAAACTCCGGCATATATTCCCTTAACATCTACGTTGCTAAAAACATTTACCTGCTCTAAATCTCCCAAACCATTGGTGAATTCGGTAGGTAATGATTGACCACCTTCAACGGCTGTTATTTTAGAAATGTCAACGTTTTGACGTTCAAATATTCTATTTAAATCTGCACTTGTGTCAAACAATACACCACCTAAACGGGCACCATATATCTTTCGAACTTGGCTAGGCACAGTTATCGATAATGGAACTTGAGCAGTCCATCGAGCGCCTTCATAATTTTGTTTGTACAGCACCATTTTAGTTTCAGACTCCTTAATTTCTTCTTTGAAATGATAGGTGCCTCCAAATTCAAAATGATTTAAAACGGTTTGTTCATTTTGCATGGTGCTATTCCTTACTGCACTTTCTCTAGCGAAGTCAAAAGGAGTGCCATATGCTTTTCTTAGGTGTACCCTAAAGTCTGCCTTGTCTTTTAGGAAGTACCATGCTTCCATTCCAAATCCTGCATGTGGGTTTGTGGCCCATAACTCGCCAAAAATGGGTTGGAATGCTACAAATAAACGCTTTACTGCCTCAGGGTCATCGTAAAGTGTTTCATAAGTTACAGGGTCTGCAGGTCTCGCTTGGGCAAAACTTCTAACTGCAAAAAATGTGCTGAATATCATCAGCAATGCAAAAATTCGAAACAACTTATTCATACGGGTGATTCATTGCTTAAAAAAATACTATGCAATATACAAAAAAACATCATTGTCCCTCCATTTACACGGGGAGGAAACTTAGTTAGGTAATAAATTTAGCTAAAATACATCAATTTTCCTCACTAAAGAACGCCGAAGCAGTTTTTATAATGTGATTTATTTCAATTTCGCCAATCTCGGTGGAAATAAAAAGAGTTTCAAAAGCAGAAGGAGGGAAGTAAACTCCGTTCTTCAACATATAATGAAAAAATTTACCAAAGAGTTGCTTGTCTGTGGTTTTTGCTGTTTCAAAATTAGTCACTGGCGTGTTGGTGAAAAAGATACTAAACATGGACCCCACACGATTAATTTGATGTGGCACCTTATTTTTTTCAAAGACACTTTTCAGACCTTCCGCTAATTTAATGGTAGAAGATTCAAGTTTTTTATACACCTGATCTCCATCTTTTAGTAACTGCAGCATGGCAATTCCTGCTGCCATTGCTATAGGATTACCCGAAAGTGTTCCTGCTTGATAGATAGGTCCGGATGGAGCGATGTGATCCATGATTTCTTTTTTACCACCATAGGCGCCAACAGGCATTCCACCGCCAATAATTTTCCCAAAAGTGGATAAATCAGGAGCTATGGAATATAAGGCTTGCGCCCCACCGGCTGATAATCTAAACCCGGTCATTACCTCATCAAATATGAG
>JAHEMU010000423.1 GCA_024643485.1 Cytophagales bacterium | reverse complement strand
CTCATAGGACAAAGGAGAATTTAATATTCCCTCGTATTGCACTCCAATCCATTCTAATTTCCCATTTAATCGAGTTTTTTGCAACAAAGTTTTATCCATTTGCACAGCCAATTTATTTAATTTTGAAAAAGCTGAACCCGGTTCATTCAGCGAACTATTTTTCCCTAAACCTCCTGTGATCGAAAGTGCTAGTCCATCATTGGCATTGAAAATAATGGAAGAATGAATTTCTTGACCATTAACACTGAAGTTTTGATTGCTTAAAAAATCAGATTTTTTTTCAGTTAGCTTTTGCCCGTAACCACCCTTTATTTCAGATCTTTCATTCAAATGGAATATAAATTCAGAAAGTTGAATCACTTGTTGGTTTATTTGATATCCACTATTCATCCAAAACTTATTCCCAAAACTTCGTACACTGTATTCCATTCTCCATTTTCGATTCGCGCTTTGCCAATTACTCAGCATTCCTAATCTCCTTCGAGCTTGCAACAAACTCGAATCAGCTAGATCCATTGTGAGTAAATTCCATTGAAGCGTTTGGGAATCAACTTTACTCTTTATTTCATTATCTAAATAATAGTTGACTCCAACCCCTGAAAGTACTTTTTTCACACCATTCGTTTCTTTCCAGTTTTCTGGGAAATTAATTTTACCCGAGTAATTAACTGCAGTAAACAGAACCGGCACTCTTTCCACCTCAGGAGTATAAAATCGGACATAGTTCATCTCATCTGGATTCACCGCATCATAAAATTCATCCAATTGCTGTATTCCATCTGCATTATCATCTCGCCAGGTAAAAAACCCTTGTCCGGATGGCACTGCTAGGTAAACAAAACTTCGGCGGGGCTCCCATGAATTCATCGAGGTTAAGCGAATTTTATTTGAGATTAGCCGTTCCCAAACAGTCAACCCGAGTTCCAAAAATCCTGATAATTGTCCCCTTTCCGTTACTCCTGGATTTCTATTCCTGAATTGTACTCCAGTTGAATAAGATACATTTTTTCCTTGCTTCATCAATTGCCCTTTGTATAACACAACTGGGTCCTGTTGCGTCAATTCTCCATTTAAAGGAATTGAATTGTTTCTATAAATGGCCTCCATTTTCCAATTCAACGCGGAAGAATCTATCTCTGACCTCCAGAATAAAGAATAATCGGTCCGAAATGCCTGAGAATAAAGAAATTGATTGGTCTGTATATCATTTTGCTCATTATGATCGGTAACTAGTCCGAAGCCAATTTCATTCGAACGATTCGATTGATGTAAAAATTCCAGATTTAACTGCTTCCATTCATTGTTTAAATTCAAGTTTGAACTGTTCGTATAACGATATCCACTGTTCAATTGGAATGGGCCCAAATTCTTCATCAGAACAAATTCATTTCTTGATCCTCTTAGCTGATTTTCACGATTTCTTATAGTACTTTTCCAAGAGAACTCATCTCCGTCACCATTTCCAACCAATGCTGTACCCACTACTACCATCTCATTGGTTGGAAGTAAAACATTTAAATTATTTCCAGACCATTCCCGATCAAACTCTACTGTACGAAATGGATCGAATAACCGATAATTCGAAGAAATAAATTCGCTATACAGTGCCGCACTAAAATAATAATTGCGTTCACTGCCGAAAAATCGATTACCCAATTCAGCTCCTGCTTTTACCGCAACTCCAGTGTTAGCAATATTTGAATTGGCGATGACATTTTGATTGTCATCACTCAACGAAACCTCAGCCATTACCTTGTCTTTATCATGTATAGTGGTAGTAAATCCTACAGATGAAATTATATGTGACGAGGGAGCTTGTATCAATTGAACAGGCCCAAATTCACCTTGAGGTAAATTATTCAGAGTACCCACCCATTCATAAATCACACCGTTGGCAGTGGTATAAACTCTTTTATACTCCCCTCCTCCTTCAATTTTATTAAAAGTAACGGCATAATGCTGCGCAGATGGATTATCAGAGTATACGTAAATGGGTTTAACGATCCCATCGGTGTCTGTAGTGTCTTTTAATTCATATGAAATCTTGTTTTCATTAAATTGCACTTCTAAAGCGGAGGGCGAAAGCACCTCACCTGAAGAGGCATTTTGGATTTGCTGTATCACTCCTGATGAAAACAAGTCTGGCAATTGCCTTACCTCATCTTTTTCGCGATATACAGATGCCACCCATTCGGTATTTTTAATTTTCTTCTGAAAATCGAAAGCCAGTGAGGACCTCTGATAGCTAAAGCTCCTGTACTCAAATTCTACCCGTACCCTTGTAGCGGCCGTAATTAATTCTGACGGTTCAAAGCTAATTTCACCCAAATCATAATCAATGGTATATTGTTTTCCCTTTCCTCTATCAGCCAAATTTCCGTCAATAAACACTTTTTCACTTCCCGCCACTACAATTACGTAAGGTTCATTGGAG
>JAHEMU010000094.1 GCA_024643485.1 Cytophagales bacterium | reverse complement strand
GAAAAACAGGCGTTAGAAGAAATCATTCAAAAAGGATTAGAAAAAGGGCTTACCTTTTTAACAGACCAAGATGCTAGACCGGCAGGAAGCGGCCACCCGTATGCACATTTATGGGATAATGGACGAAATGTGGCGGATGAATTGAACCGTGTGTTGGAAATCCGCAAACTTGCTTTACAACAATTTGGAGAAAATAACATTCGAAATGGTGTTCCTTACAGCAATTTGGAAGAAGTATTGGTTCCATTGTATTATTTCCATCGATATCAGACCGAAGCCACCATTAAATTAGTTGGAGGTATTAATTACCGGAATGCTACACGAGGCGATGGTCAATTGATTACCGAATTTGTTGATCCTGCTGTTCAACGGCAAGCATTAAATGCACTAATTAAGACGTTGACACCTGAGGTTTTATCGTTACCTGAACATGTGATAAAAATGATTCCGCCAAGATCTTTTGGTTCAAGAAGAACTCGCGAAACCGTTAATGCGAGAACTGGAGTAGCCTTTGATGCCATCGGAGCAGCCGAAGCTTCTGCTGGATTTACACTTAGTTTCTTCCTTCATCCGGAAAGAGCAGCTCGATTAGTAGAGTTTCACGCTAGAAATTCCTCCAACCCGTCGCTTTCAGAGGTTCTTGAAACACTGATAGGTGGAACCATTAAAAGTACACGACTTACAGGTTTAGATGGAGAAATACAGCGAATGGTTGATCAAGAATTATTGATGCATTTGTTTCAATTAGGAGCAAATGAAGAGTCTTCCACTCAAACAAAAGCGGAAGTGAATTTCTCCATACATCAATTAGCTAAATGGTTAGAAAAGAAGGCAAAAAATGAAAGCAATACCGCTGAAAAGGCCAACTGGCAGTCACTTCAGATGCAAATCAAACTCTATTATTCTAATCCAGAAAAAATGGTTATCGAGCAGCCGATGCCTATGCCTGATGGCTCACCTATTGGAATGGAGCAATATTGCACGTTTGAGAATTAATTCATAAAGTTATAGGAGACTATAGTTCGTCGACCAACCATTTATACTCGGCAGGCACTAATTTATCTTTAATCAGATTTTTAGCCTGTGGATTATCCATGGAGGTTGATGTAAAAGAACCCTGTTGATCGATGATCCATACCTCGTCCACAAATTTCATCGAAAGCTGTATGTCGTGGGTGCTAAAAACGATGCACTTCCCATGGGACGCCTGATCTTTCAGTAGCGTAAGGACATCTACTTTATTTTTAATATCGAGGTGATTTGTTGGCTCATCGAGTAAAATAATTCCAGTATTTTGTGCCAAAGCCCGGGCTATCAATGACTTTTGCTGTTGCCCATCGCTGAGTTCATGAAATAACTTATTTCGCAAATGTAGGATCCCAGTTTTTTCCAAACACTCTTGCACAAAATCTAGGTCACTAGCATTGAGTGTTGCAGACCAATTCGTATACGGATACCGACCCAATTGCACCAATTCCTCAACAGTTAACAATCCAGAAATCGCGTAATGAGTAAGGACCACACTTAGCATTTTACTCTTTTCAACAACAGATAGCTTATTCGAATTCACCCCCGATAAATGCATCTCTCCGGCTAACGGATGTTGCAAACCTGCCAAGGTTCTAAGAAGAGTAGATTTTCCAGTTCCATTCATACCTATCAAGGCTATTAATTTTCCTGAGGCTCCCTGAAGTTGAGAAATTCCACTGATAATGGGTATTTCTGTTTTACCCTTTTTATACCCAACGGTAAGATTATTGGCTTCTAAAAGTGCTTTCATCCTATCGTCCTCCTTATATTACCTTTTCTAAGAATTAACCAAATAACCAAGGGGGCTCCAAATAAAGCAGTAACCGCATTGATTGGAAGAACCTCCTGAGTCCCGGGAAGCTGCGAAACGATATCACAAAAAAGCAAAACCGCCGCCCCTAGAATCATACTACCTGGAAGTAATATTTTATGGTTAGAACTCGGAAAGACCAAGCGGGTGATGTGGGGAACAGCAATTCCTATGAATCCAATAGGTCCGCAAAAAGCAGTAATGGCGCCCGCCATTAGACAAGTAGCCAAAATGATTAGAATCCTTGTGTTCCTAATATTTACACCTAAACTTTTTCCGTAGTCTTCTCCTATTAAAAGAATATTAAGTGGCTTAATCAACAATAGGCTGATGGCTAATCCGATAATAACAAATATGATTAATATAAATAGTTGTTCACCGGCCACGCCTCCCAAACTTCCGAAGGTCCACATGAGGTAAATTTGAATATCCTCTGCCTTGCTAAAAAACTGTAAAACGGCTACAATACCTCCTGTGGCCATTCCCAACATCAAACCAAAAATCAACAACGTCATGCTATCACGAACGCGAAACGAAGCAAATAAAACAACTGAAAAAACGATAATCGACCCAAGAGTCGCAGCAGCAACGGTCATCCAAGAACTCATCCAACCAATTCCAAAAGAGATGCCAGCTAACACCGCGAGTGCTACCCCAAGAGACGCTCCCGTACTAACGCCTAATACATAAGGCCCTGCAAGTGGATTTCTGAACAACACCTGCATCAATAAACCACTTACCGACAAGCCCATGCCTACAAAAAGCGCTGTGGCAATTCTCGGTAGTCGGAAACCAAGTACGATATGTTCCCAACTTGGAACACTTGTTCCTTTTCCAATTAAGGCCGATAGAATTTCATCTAATGGGATGTAAGTGCTCCCAATAGCCAAATCCAACACTCCCAAAAACAGAAGTACGATTGTTAAGCTTATAAAATATTTACCGAAACTCATTTTAATTGTCGGTAAAAATACAATTTATGCTCGGGCAACAACTCGGGTTGGTGAATTTTTATTAAGTCTTTTAAAATTAAATCTGGCCGTATGTATCCTTCCTCCAAATAAATATTCCCACCAGTTTCGCCAATCTGATTGTCATACACGAATACATTACCCAATTTTAAAGCTCGAAAGCCACTATATCTGGAATCGGAGGAAGATAATGCGTTTAGATCCGGGAAAGGGGCCGGGCTTACCCAAAACGCTGCATCCACAGCCTTTTCAAAAACAGATTCAAACCCTAATTGAATAAATTCAGTATGAGTATCTTCTTCCCATAAATAGTCGAAACCCGCATCAATAAGCAGTTTGGCTGCATAATTATTTCCTCCTGGCATAAACCATGCATCGCCGTATAATGAACCACTAAATACTGTCACGGTATCCTTCTTCTCTTTTAATAAAGCTTTTGAAGTTAAATAGTTCGATTCAATTTGAGCAAAAACTGAATCAGCTGCTCGTTCTTCGCCAATGAGATATCCCATCACTTTTATCCATTCAGCTCGCCCTAAGGGGTCCGTTTCCATAAAGTCAGCATTTAAGACCGTTTTTAGTCCGAATGATTTTAGTCGATCAGCTTTTTGAAGGTCCTTCATTGAATAAATCATAATCAAATCAGGGCTTAAGGCAAGCAGCTCCTCAATATTTAAATCCATCGAATTCCCCACATCGGTCACTTTCCCTTCCGCAATGTTTTTTCTAACCTCAACACTGCTGATATAATCCAGATTTGGAAACCCAACCAGGGTATTTGCTTTTCCTAAATACGTTAATAATGGAATATGACTAGTAGAAGTACAAACCATACGAGAAACGGGTGATTTAATAAAAGCAATACTGTCGGGAAGAGTCAATTGAATGGAATCCTCTGAAATTAAGTAATAAAGGGGTTTATCCGCTCCTGGGTATGGTTTTAACACGGAAATAAGATAACCATAAGACGTTTCGAAAGTGGTAAATCCCGTGGCGTATTTTGGTGGGATTTCCTTCAATATCTGTATGGGTGAAGTTGAGTCGACTTTCGGGGAAGGTGAACATGAGGCGACTATTGCAATGAAAAGAAAATATAATAATACCATTCCCAATCTATTCACAACATATTTCATTTTCATTTGACCCCATTTACCATTTGGTTGTAAAATTCGCATATTCTTATGGAATGCAAAAATTTGACAAGAATAACGGACCCATTAACACACATTTAACAAAAAATTGGCTTCCGTTATCCAAAGGTATCGTAAAAAGCTCATCAAATTCTTATAGCTTTGCACCATGAATTATTTATCAGTAGAAGAACTAAGCATTCGATTTGGGGAGCGGGTCATTTTAAATGAAGTAAATTTTGGTGTAAATCAGGGTGAAAAAATCGCTTTGGTTGGAATCAATGGTTCAGGAAAATCGACGCTTTTCAAAGCCATTACTGGTAAAATAAAAGCAGATTCTGGGTTGGTTACTTTTAGAAACGATATCAGAGTATCATTTTTGGAACAAAACCCAGATTTCACTGGGACTGAAAACATCTTAGATTTTGTACTATCGGGAAAAGACCCCATTTTCGAAGCCATTCGGAATTATGATCATATGATCGCCGGGTTGGTAGAATATACTGACGACGAATTGGCTAATGCCATGTCACAAATGGATGCCCTTCAAGCTTGGGATCTAGAATCACAAGTGCAGCAAATGCTTGGAAAGCTTCAGATACATGATCCTCATCAAAAAATTAGTACACTTTCAGGAGGACAAAAAAAACGGGTGGCGCTCGCGCAGACGTTATTAGAAAAACCCGATTTACTCATACTTGATGAGCCTACCAACCATTTGGATTTAGATGTAATCGAATGGTTGGAGCAATATTTATCGGCACAAAAAATGTCTTTATTATTGGTTACTCACGACCGCTATTTCCTCGACAAAGTAACGAATGCCATTGTTGAATTAAGTAACGGTAAAACCCATATTTATAAAGGAAATTACACCTATTTCTTAGAGAAAAAAGCCGAAAGGGAAGAACAGGAAATGGCGGAAGTGGATAAGGCAAAAAATCTTTTGAGAAAGGAACTCGATTGGATGCGCCGTCAGCCAAAAGCCAGAGGCACCAAGGCCAAATATCGAGTAGATGCATTTTATGACACGAAAGAAAAAGCAACTTCCGCGAAGAAGGATCTAAAAGTGGAATTGCAAGCTTCAGCTTCACGAACCGGGAAAACCATCCTCGAAATTGAAAACTTGTATAAAAGCTTTGGAAATAAACACCTCATTAAAAAATTCGATTACGTTTTTAAACGCGGCGACAGGATAGGAGTAGTGGGTAAAAACGGTTCAGGGAAATCGACTTTTTTAAATTTAATGACTGGTAAACTTACACCTGATCAAGGAACTGTTAAAAAAGGTCAAACCATTAAATATGGTTATTATACCCAGGACGATTTAAAATTTGTTGAAGGACAGAAAGTGATTGACAAAGTGAAGGAAGTCGCAGAATTTGTTCAATTAACAGACAAAGTTCAACTTTCTGCATCTCAGCTTTTACAGAAATTCGGTTTTCCTCCAAAGCAGCAGTACGACTTCGTTCAAAATCTGAGTGGTGGAGAAAAAAGGAGACTACAACTATTGCGTGTATTAATAGATAATCCTAATTTTTTGATTCTCGATGAGCCTACCAATGACTTGGATTTGGTCACTCTAAACACCCTCGAAGATTACCTGGATGATTTCCCTGGATGCTTGGTGGTAGTATCTCACGACCGGTACTTTATTGATCGCATGACCGATCATTTATTTATTTTAGAAGGCGATGGGTTTATCCAAACCTACAACGGAAACTTTACCGACTACAGAGAAGAAAAGAAGGAAAAGAAAAAATCAGAAAACACACCTGCTGAAGCTGATAAATCACAACCTGAAAAAGCAAAAAGTCCGGAGCGAAAAATTTCGTATAAAGAGAAGCTAGAATTTGAACAACTGGAAAAAGAAATGTCTGCGCTGGAAAAGCAAAAAGACTCCTTGGTTGAAAAATTAAATTCTGGAGAAAATGATCATGGAAAATTAATGGAATGGGGAATGGAGCTGGAAAAAATCAATTCCCAAATGGAAGAAAAAGAGATGCGATGGTTGGAATTGAGTGAATGGATGTAGTCTATTCGTAAACAAAAACCCTTTTTACTCGTGTTGAGATGCCCGTTAACACTTCATAAGGAATGGTATTTACCATTTCAGCATGTTGTTCCAAGGGCAAACTAGGTCCGAAAATAATGACTTCGTCGCCTTCTTTAGCGGTAGCATCTGTAACATCTACCATGGTCATGTCCATACATACATTCCCAATGACAGGTGCTAATGTGCCATTAATCAATACTTTGCCCGCTCCTCTACTTAAATTTCGCCTAAATCCATCCGCATAACCCACGGCAATAGTCGCAATTTTCCTTTTTCCAATTGCTTGTCCCATGCGTCCATACCCAATCGATTCTTGATCAGCAACTTCATGAATTTGTGAGATAAAAGTTTTGAACGTTTCCACCGGTAGAAGTTGCGTGTGTGAATCATCTCCTACATTAACCCCATGAAGGCCAATCCCCAATCGAACCATATCAAAATGATATTTTGGGAACCTCGTAATTCCTGCACTATTTAACAGGTGGATGATTGGATCATCCTTCAATTCCTTCTTTATACGGACTGCGGATGCGTAAAATCTTTTTGCCTGAAGCAGGGTAAATTCATCGTGTGATGGGTCATCAGCACCCGCAAGGTGACTAAATATACTTGCTACCTTTATAGATGGATTTTCACTTAATATGGATAATAAAGCATCAATTTCTGAATCAACTATTCCCAATCGATTCATCCCTGTTTCTAATTTTATATGAATAGAAAGCGGTTGATTGTGGAGCAGTTTGATAAATTGATTCAATAAATTAATACTATAAACTTCAGGCTCTAATTGATGTGCAAGCATCGTTGGAAGAGACTCTGCCGTAGGATTCATTACCATAATTGGAACGGTAATTCCATTATTTCTCAATGTAATACCCTCATCGGCATAGGCAACACCGAGGTAATCAACTCCAAGGTGCTGAAGTAAACTAGCTACCTCTTTTCCGGTCCCATAGGCCAGGGCCTTCACCATCACCATGATTTTGGATTTACCAGAAAGCAGTGTTTTGAAATAAGAATAGTTTTGAATTAAATGATTAAAGTTGATTTCCAATCTGGTTTCATGCGTTCTTTCTTGCAAAGCCATTACTATTTTCTCAAATGAAAATGGTCTTGATCCCTTAATTAGGATGATTTGATTTGCAAAAGACTTCCATAATTCAGCTTGTAGAAAGTCTGTTGTAGACTTAAAATAAGTCACCGATTTTCCTTTTGTGACCAATTGGCCTTCTATTTCGGGGCCAATCCCTATTACATGATCGACTTTTTCTCGAATTAAATAATCGCTTACACGCTTATACAGTTTTTCTTTTATTTGACCCGTTTGCAATAAGTCTGAAAGAATTACTGTTTTTTGTCTGCCGTTGGCCTGTTGTTGCAAAAAGTGTAGTGCGTGCTCGAGTCCCGCCAAATCATTATTATAAGTATCGTCAATAATTTGGCAGCCATTAATCCCATTTCTGAGGCTTTGTCTCATGGCGACCGGCTTTAAAGTTCTCAGACCATATTGCAGTTGATTTTCATTAAAACCTAGGAATAAAAGCAATGCAAGACCATGAAGCACATTTTCCTTCTGAATTGATTGATTAAAAGGTAAAACAAAATTGAAGCGTTTGCTCTTATACATCAGCGACACGTCAATACTTCCATTAATTTGGCTTTCTTTCACGATTCGTATATCGGCCAACGGGTCCATTCCCCAAGTAATAGAAGGTATCTTTTGTTGTTTCACCTCACGATCGATTGCTTCGTGATCCTTGCAATAAATGAGGGTATCCACGTTCGAGAAAAGCACTAATTTCTCTCTTATTTTTTCTTTTATATCCGAAAATCCCTGGTCATGTGCAGAACCTATATTCGTGAAAATACCTATGGCAGGCTGAATAATATCCTTTAACCGGTTCATCTCTCCTTTTTCGGATATTCCGGCTTCTATTATAGCATATTGGTGAGTTGGTAATACATTCCAAACGGATAATGGCACACCCAATTGAGAGTTATAACTCCCTGGCGATTTGAGTGTAAAAGCATGAGGGGCTAATAACTGATGCAACCATTCTTTGACAATCGTTTTCCCATTACTCCCTGTAATGGCGATCATCGTTCCATCCCAACCATTTCGCTTATGGGTAACCAGTTGTTGAAGTGCTAAAAGTACATTTTCTACTTTAAACACATTACTTCCTGGCAATTCACTTGTTGAAATATCCTTAGAAACTACAAAATTTCTACATCCCCTTTTATGCAGTTCTGCTATAAACTGATGGCCATCTGCTTTAGCTGAAGTTAAAGCAAAAAACAAAGATGTTTGCGGATCAAAATTTTTACGCGAATCAGTTAGCAGGTGAGAAATGGTATATTCCACACCCACTGCCAGCTGTTCCGCTTTACAAATTTTTGCTATTTCAGAGGTTATCACCATTAATATTTATTGTCCTACCATAAAAATGGCATTGCTCATTAACAGTTTTCCATTTTCCCAAAAGGCACGGAAAAGTGGGTTATCCACCATATAAACAATTTGCCCTCTTCCCATGTCTTGTACTCCGAAAAGTAAAGATTCGGACATATCTTGTTGAGCCTTATTCCCTACAAATCCGGCAACCGCTTTAGCATTTTTAGGTAAAGTTCCCACATTCCAATCATCCTTCAGCCATGCGTATTTATTTGCTGAGGTTTTTAAAGTAAAATAAGTAGTTCCATAGCCGTACGCTAAAGGATGCGTATTATCCAAATTCACCTTATAAATGGCACCTATAATTTCCTCTGATATCCCCTCACGTTCGCTATTTCCATATTTTTGAAGTGGGTCGCGTTTATCTGTTTCTTCCGCTTTCTTTTTCTCATCTTCTGAGGCATATTTTGTTAACCCAAACCCATCCTTATCCACAAAGCTATTTAGAGCATTCCCTATAGCGATTAGTCTACCAC
>JAHEMU010000422.1 GCA_024643485.1 Cytophagales bacterium | reverse complement strand
ATTCCATTTAATTTTTCTTTGCCTCCCATGCCATTCGCAGGATCATAAAAAGAAATGGAGATATTTCCGACGTCCGTACCAGCCTGATTAAATATTTTTATTCTACGAGTAACTTCTAAACGATATTGGAAACCACTCTCATTGTTATAGCGAAAACTAATCCATCCAGATTCATTAAGAACCATCGCTTTTGCATCGGGATAGAAATCACAGGCTTCAAGTGATAATTCTTCATTTGATATTTTCCCAAATCGAACATCATATTCTTGTGAAAATGTCACAGTACAAATAAAAATAAATAAAACAACTGTAAGACTTGACTTCATGAATAATTGAATGAAATGATTGAAATAATTATAAAACAAATAACGGGATGATGTGTGTAATATGCAAACTAAATGTTGAAAAAATACAATAATATAAATGTATTGATATGTTAGATATGTATATCGTTGAATACAAATAAAAAATAATTTTAAATATTGGTATAAAAATAATGTATATAATATAAATGCAATCAAACTTGTAGGAAAGCTCTATTTAATAATTATTTTTAATCTAGCTATTTCTTTCGGAGAATAATTGAGATATTAATAGGTATGAGAAAATTTCTATTATCAATTATTCTTCTGGTTTTGCTATTTGCGTGCTCTTCAGAACCAACAAAATATCCAAACATAGATCAGGATTTTTGTGCAGACATTCATTTAGGTCATTCAATTCCTTTGGATTCCATTTTAAGTAATTATAGTAATGAAATTTTAGAAAAAACAGGCGTTTTGCCTTTGGAAGAGGGCGATGTGTCGATGATTTATAGGGCCTGGCTTTCCGAATCAGCAGAGAAATCGATTGATATTCAATACTTTATTTTCAGTGCTGATAACATAGGATTGATTGCAGCAGATTATTTATTGCGTGCGGCTGACCGTGGCGTAAAAGTACGCGTGTTAGTGGATGATATTATGGTGGAAGCTGATGCCGATGATCTTCTTGCTTTAAATGCTCATCCCAATTTTTCAATTAAAATTTATAATCCTTCTGCAAACATTGGAAAAAATGTTCCGGAAAAGTTATGGGAAATGACCCGAGATTTTCGTGGGTTTAATCAGCGAATGCATAACAAAACGTTTATTGTGGATGGTAAAGTAGTTATAACTGGAGGTAGAAATATTGCAGATGAATATTTTGATTATGATCACGAATATAATTTTAGAGATCGTGATGTTTTGCTGCTAGGTAAGGCAGTTAATGACGTTAATAAGTCGTTTGATTTGTTTTGGAATAGTGAACTAAGTGTACCTGTTTCGGAAATTGTAAATGAAGAAGATTATCAACTTAATATTGACGTTAAGTATGAATATTTACATCAATATGCGTGTAGTCCAGAGAACTTTTGGCCACAAATAAGAGAGAAGATAAAAGTCATTCCTCAATTATTTAAAGAATTTGGTACCAATGGAGATTTAATATGGACCAAAAATGTATCCTTTGTTTCTGATGTTCCAGGGAAAAATGATGGATCAGATGGTTTAGGTGGGGGAGGAATTACAACCGATACCTTAATAAGTTTAATTAGAAATGCTACCAAATCAGTCTATATTCAGTCACCTTATTTAATCACCACCGAACTCGGACAACAACTATTTAAGGAGGCGGTAGAGCGGGGAGTGGAGGTTAAGATTTTAACAAATAGTTTGTCATCAACTGATAACCTTGAAGCGTTTAATGGTTACAAACGTAATAGACAAGATTTATTGGATGCTGGAATTGGTGTATATGAATTTAAACCAGATGCTGCGATTCGATATGAGATCATGACAGGTGCTTTACAATCTACAATAGATTTTGTTCCAATATTTGGTTTGCATGCGAAATCAATGGTGGTGGATGGAGAGGTGGCAGTTATTGGCACCTTTAATCTAGACCCAAGAAGTGCAAATTTGAATACGGAATGTGTAACAGTAATTAGAGATGAAAAAGTGGGTTTTGATTTATTAAATGCTATTATAGCTGATATGAGGCCTGAAAATGCATGGGAAATCACTTCAGATTTTAATCCTGATTCGGAAGCAGGTAGAATGAAACAATTTAAATTGTGGTGGAGAGGTATTGTTCCTAAGTCTATCCTCTAATTTGATTAAACTAAAAGACCTCACTGAATTTTGAAAATAAATTTCTTACTCAGTGAGGTCATGCTGTTTTACCAAGAATAAATTCTTGGTATTTCAGTGGTACGCCCGGAAGGATTCGAACCCTCAACCATCGGAGCCGAAATCCGACATTCTATCCAGTTGAACTACGGGCGCATTTATTAAGGAAGTCGGTCTGCGTTACAAAGCGAAATTCTTTGGTCGGCAAAAGTATAAAATATTCAATAAGTTAAAAAAGAAAGGATAACTTCTTTTAATTGAAGTCACTTTTAAATGAATGACAATCAAAT
>JAHEMU010000421.1 GCA_024643485.1 Cytophagales bacterium | reverse complement strand
GCTTGCTGGTTTACGGTATTCCCCTGGTCATCCATTATCAGGTAATTTCGATACTGATAGTGGTTATTTAACCATTGCTGTTGAAACTGGTTGGATTGGACTGATATTAATGCTTTCGTTGTTTGGTTATGTTGGTATAAAGGGAATAAATGAATATAACAGAGTTGAAGATCCTGTTTATAAAACCATGATTCTAGCCTATATTGTACCATATTTTGCGTTGTCAATCGCTGAATTTGCTCAGGATGCAATGTTTCAGAGAACACTTGGTGTTGTTATATTTGCAACCTATGCGCTGATCCAACGGGTTCAGTTTTTTGAAAGAAATAAAACTTAATGAATACTATGAAAAAAAATATTATTGCCGTTTTAATGTTCATTTCGCAGTTTTGCTTTGGACAAAATATAGACTACAACAAAATAATTCTTCCTGATGGAACAGCCACCGATGATTTCGTTGAAAGACTTGTGCAATTAGCGTGGAAAAACAATCCAGCGAATGAGGAGTTTAGACACAACGTCACTATTTCTCAGTATGATGTAAAAAAAGCAGGAGTTCAATGGCTCGATATGCTTCAAGTTCAAGGAAACATAAATGAATTCAATATAAACTCAGAGGTCGATGTGTTTAACCGTGCTAGTTTTTATCCAAAATACAATTTTGGGTTACGGCTTACAATAGGACAATTCTTCTCAATTCCTTATGATGTAAAACAAAATAGAGAAAGAGTGATGATTAGTCAAGCACAAGTTAACGGTCAAAAGTTAGCAATCAGGGCTGCCGTTTTAAAAGCTCACAATACCTATTCAATTCGTGAGAAAATATTTCGATTATCTACTCAGGCTACGTTGGATGCGGAGAACTCATACAGACTGTTAGAACAACGGTTTAAGAGTGGGGAATCATCTTTTGAGGCCTATAACACTAGTCTAATGAATTATAATAGATCATCTATTTTGCAATTAGAAGCTGAACAAGATTATCTCAATAGTAAAGTTGAATTGGAGAGCATAATCGGACTTAAGTTAGAAGATGTGCGTTAGCAGTTAAGTATTTAAAAAAATAAATGACCTTTATTCAAAAGTTTTATAACTCCCTTGTTTTTTCGCCAGATCAAAACAAGAGGAGTGGTTGGATTGACTATACCAGAGGATTTGTAATTATCTATGTAGTATATCGGCATGTTACAGCCGGGCTTAATTTAGCTGGAATTGAAGCGTTTCAAGGTGTGTTTCTTATCCATGAGGCAAGTATGCCCATTTTCTTTATTGTGTCAGGAATATTTATTCACGGAAGTCTGACAAAAAGAGGGATTGGTAAATTTGTCCGCTACAAGGTTGATAATTTAATGTACCCGTATTTTATTTGGGCATCCAGTCAACTAAGTATTCAATTACTTTTTAGTCAGTATACGAATACAGAAAAGGATATTTCGTACTTCCAATATCTATTTTATTATCCTCGGGCATTCGATCAATTTTGGTATCTGTATACATTGTTCTTGGCGATGATCATTTTCGCTTTACTAAACACATACGTATTTCGTTTTAACCAAATCCTCAATTTTGTATTCGCCATTATTCTGTTTATAGGTTCATACTTTATTACTTCTGAATTGTTCGGACTTAATCACCTTATGTTCTACTATATTTTCTTAGTAGTAGGATTTGCACTCTCCAACGCTTTCTTATCCGAGAATTCAATAATCTTTTCAAAGAAGATATTTATTCCATTGATTCCTATATTAATACTGTTACTGGTGGTATGGGAGTATTATTATACGGATAGTAAATGGTTGATCGATCTTGAGTTTAAGGGATATTTTTTGTTCCTACCAATTACCATACTAACAGCAATGGTAATCTTTTTAATTTCCAACAGACTTAGTAAAGCAGGTAGATTTCGTTTGATTCGATACATCGGAAGTCACTCCTTGTACATTTATATCATGCACCTAATTGTAGCGGGTGCTACACGTACCATTTTAAAGTCGATTGGGATACTGGATCCTGTAGTTCAAACACTTTCAGGAATAGCAGCAGGTGTGATTATTCCAATTTTAATCTACCAGGCTTCCATGCGTTTAGGGTTATGGTTTTTGTATCTACCTACCAAGCCTAAACCAAAAAAGGTTGTTCCTGTTTCGGGTTAAAATAGATATGTAAACGTTCTATTTCTTTTTTCTAACATACACTTCAATAGTGCCATCATAGATCATCCGTGGAGCCGGAAATGTGTCCACTAAATCATACTTTTCTTTTGCCAATTCACTTATTCGGAATGGAAAGAAATTGTTTAGTTCGGGGATATTCTCAAAGAGGATTATATCATAATAATTCCCCTCAATTTTTTGTTCAAAATAGGCAAGCTCTTTCGAAAACATCCCAACACCTAAATGATACCATAGTGGTTGGTTGACTTTAGGGGTAAATCCAAACT
>JAHEMU010000420.1 GCA_024643485.1 Cytophagales bacterium | reverse complement strand
GTCATCGCCGATAGCCAATATGAAGTCAGAAGAATGGCTAGCCAGCCAATCTTTCGACGCAATTCCTTTGTTAATTTGTCTATTTTTAATTTCTACCACTTTATTTCCCTCCAATACCTGAAGTTTCATTGAGTTAGCAAGAAATTTCAGATGGCTTACAATCTCCCTAGATCTTAATTCACCAAATCCTGTTTCCACCTTTCGGTAATGCCACGCCAAACTGAAATCCTTTTCTTCCACATGCGAACCAGGTGTTTTAGCAACATATTCGTCCAATATGGGTTTAATCTCCTTTTTCCATTTAAATTCTAATTTCTCCACCACCTTCCATTCCTCATTTTTCTTTTTAGTCCAAACCCCGTGTTCCGCAACAAACTCTACCGGTAAATGCCCAAGGGTATCTTCCAAAAATTCTCTGTTTCTACCACTGATTATCACTACTTGTGTATAAGGGTCATTACAAATAGCACTCAACATATTCAACATTTCAGAATCAGGAAGCGCCTTTTCTGGTTTTTTATGAAATGGCACCAAGGTCCCATCATAATCTAAAAACAGCAATCGGTGTTTGGCTTCTTTAAATTGCTGCTGGATTTCATCCATTAATGATGCATCCAAAATACGAGTTGCCATTTCCAACTGACGTGCCTTCACTTCTTTTAATTTTCCTAAAAACAAACTAACCCAATGGTGTATATTGTATAATTTTAATGTTTGTTGCATTACCTCCATGTGGCGAACTTGCTCGTCATCCGGCATTTCCAACGCTTCTTTCAATGCATCTGCTACTTGATGTTTATCATTGGGATTGATAATCAATGCGTCACTAAGTTCCTTACTAGCCCCTGCCATTTCACTTAAAATCAACACCCCTCTTTTATCTAATTTTGAGGCGACGAATTCTTTGCAAACCAAATTCATACCATCTCTCATTGGGGTAACCAAAGCTACAGAGGCCATTCTATATAGTGCCGATAGCTCTGAAAGAGGCAATGATCGATAGAAGTAATGGATAGGAGTCCAATTAAGCGAACCATAAGCACCATTGATTCTTCCTACCAATAAATCAACTTCTTCTTTCAGTTCCTTATATTTCTCAACATTATCTCGCGAAGGTACCACAAGTAGAATTAGTGAGACCTTTTCTAAAAATTGGGGATATTTTTTAAAGAATAAATCAAAAACAACTAGCCTGGCAGGTATTCCTTTTGAATAATCAAGACGATCTATCGACAGGATCAATTGCTGCTTACCCAAAGACGTTCTAAATTGTACTTCTTTTGAAATGGTTTCCGGGGCTGCAGCTTGTCCCGCATACTTATCATAATCAATCCCCATTGGGAAGGCATCAACTTCAATTTGTCTTCCTCCTTTCGTTATGGTGCCATGTTCGTTAGGCAGAAATACAAGACGATGGACCGCGCTCAAAAAGTGGCGCATATCATCATACGTGTGGAAACCGATCAAGTCAGCACCCAACACACCTTCTAGCAATTCCTTTCTCCAGGGAATCAATCGGAAAACTTCATGCGAAGGAAAAGGGATATGAAGGAAAAACCCAATGGATACGTCCTCCACTTTATTTCTAATTAATTGTGGCAAAAGTAACAGCTGATAATCGTGTACCCATACCGTATCACCCGGCTCTAATTGAGCCAAAACTGCCTCGCAAAACAATTCATTTACCTCTACATAAGCCTCCCATAAAGAACGTTGATAATTTGCAAATTGAGCGAAATAATGAAAGTTTGGCCAAAGGGTTGAATTTGAAAATCCTTCGTAATAGCGTTCAATTAAATCAGGGGTAAGAAAAACTGGGCTCATGTTTTCCTCTTTCAATTTATCACGTGTTTGGCTTTTCAGGCCCTCATCATTTAGATAAATCCCAGGCCATCCTACCCATACATTCCCTCCGCCCTTGTACACAGAACCTAGCCCCGTTGCTAAGCCTCCTTCACTGGGAATGAATTTGAGTCCAGAAGAGCTATTACCCTCTACTCGAACTGGCAAACGATTGGAAACGATGATAACTTTAGCCATGATGATTGAATTTAACCCATATTAAAAATAATAAGAGCCAATAACAAGTTTGCATAAAGGAAGATGGGAAAATTTGCGTTCTGTTTAATAAAAAGGCGTTTTTGTTGTGAAATGATTAACGAATACGTTCCTTCGTATTACAATGAGTAATCCAATAACGTTTGACCCCGGCCTGCGGAGTTTAGAATCTAGAATTTAAAATCTAAAATTTAAAACTTAACTACAGGCAGAAAATAGAGCAAAATGAAAATTGCAAATCCCCTCATTCCCTCACCCCCTTATTCCCTCATCCCCTCATACCACCCCATTAATGAAACAGGTTCCAATTTCTACGGCTAGTAAGGTTTGACCCCTACGGGGTCGGGGGGTTGCGTTCAAAATGGAGCATACTGAAAATCGCAAA
>JAHEMU010000419.1 GCA_024643485.1 Cytophagales bacterium | reverse complement strand
TTTCGGAAACCGCAGGACTTAAAGTGGGAAGCCCTATGGATAAAACCATTTCTGGCGGACAAAGAAAAAGACTGAACATTGCATTGGAGTTGATGCGTGAGCCGAGCATTCTCTTTGTTGATGAACCAACTTCAGGTCTGTCCAGTAGGGATTCAGAGAATATAATGGACCTATTAAAGGAACTTTCTTTTAGGGGAAAAATGGTGTTTGTGGTGATTCACCAACCTTCATCAGATATTTTTAAAATGTTTGATACGCTGTTGATTTTAGATACAGGTGGATTTCAAATTTATTACGGAAACCCAAGTGAGTCGATATCTTATTTCAAAAATTTAATCAATGCGGCGAATAGAAATCAAGTCGCTTGTGCTGAATGTGGAAATATTAATCCAGAACAGGTTTTTAATATTATTGAAACCAAAGTGGTGAATGAATTTGGGCGACTGACTTCCATGAGAAAAGTGTCTCCAGGCCAATGGTATCAATACTTTAAGGAAAATATAACCTTACCAAGAATTAAACATAATACGGAACCGTTATCTAAAATTCGAAAAATACCGGGGCGGTTGAAACAGTTTTCAACTTTCTTGATACGTGACATTAAATCTAAATTGGCTAACCATCAATATATTTTAATCAATATGTTGGAAGCGCCTATTCTAGCCCTTTTTATTGCGTTTATGACACGGTACCATAATGTGCTCAATGAAGGCGAGGCGGGATATACATTCTATGAAAATTCAAATATTCCAATCTACTTCTTCATGAGTATAATTGTCTCACTTTTTATGGGACTAACCGTAAGTGCAGAGGAAATATTTAGAGATCGAATGATTCTTAAAAGGGAAAGATTCTTGAATTTATCCAAACTATCCTACCTTACATCTAAAATATCAGTCTTATTTGTCATAAGTGCGATCCAAACGGTAACCTTTGTAATCATCGGAGATTTGGTTTTGGATATTCATGGAATGGAGCCTCGGTTTTGGTTGATCCTATTTTCAACGTCATGTTTTGCCAATTTGTTAGGGTTAAATATTAGCGCTTCTTTTAACTCGGCAGTTACCATATATATCCTCATTCCTATTCTGCTCATTCCACAATTATTATTGAGTGGGGTGGTAATTAATTTTGATAAATTTAATCCCAAGGTTTCATCGAATGAAGTGGTTCCATTCTTTGGAGATTTTATGGCTTCTCGATGGGCGTTTGAAGCTGCAATGGTGACACAATTCAAGGATAACCCAATTGAAGCAGCGTTTTATGAAGAAAATAGTCAGATGGCAGAATCTGAATTTAAAACCGTTTACTTTTTTGAATCCCTGGAATCGGAATTAGCGTATTGTTTGAATAACATGAATTTTAAGTTCTCTGATAAAAGGGAATCCCTCGAAAATTCCTTAAGGTTAACTAAATCTGAATTGATAAATGAACACCAATTGTTTCACCAGGAACTGCCTTCTTGGTTAGAAAATCTAGACATTCAAAAGTTTGACAGCACGGTGTATTATGAGGCATTAGAAGGAATAAAAGTATTGAAAAAAGTATATTCCAACAGATACAATAAGGCAGCTGAACTTAAAATGGCGAAAATAGATTCCATTGAGCAGTTGGGTCAGCGTTTTGATTCCTTAATTCAACGCTATCAGAATGCTGAAATTGGATACATTGTAGCAAATTCAAGAACCGCCACTCGTATAATTAAAGGCGAGGATCGATTGATTCGAAAAATTGATCCGATTTACAACCATATTTCACCTTTGTATGCCAGTACGTATAGGGCTGATTTTTATACCCCCTATAAATATCCTTTTGGAATTAAAATAGACACCCTTTATTTTAATTTAATAGCCATTTGGGCGATGGTAGTATTGCTTTTTATCACCCTATATTTTGATGTGCTAAAATTAATCTTGTTGTCATTTAGCTCCGACAAGCGCAAGCGCCGCTACCGTTCAAGAAAAATTACTTAGACTTACCATCAATATTGTTTTGATAATTAATCTATCTAATTAGATTTACTATTATACAAATAATTGAGAGATGAATTTAAATATCAAAGCACAGGAATCGAATTCTTTTGATGCAATCGTAGTTGGAACGGGAATCAGTGGCGGTTGGGCAATGAAAGAATTAACTGAAAAAGGCCTAAAAGTGCTGGCCTTAGATAGGGGAAGAGATATTAAACATGGTGATTATCCTACAGCAAATTTAAACCCTTGGGAAATTGAATTGAATGACCAACTTCCTGAGGATGAAATAAAAAAGGATTACTACGTTCAAAGCAGGACCAATTATACTCTTAAGCAAACTACTAAGCATTTTTGGATTAAAGATTCAGAACATCCATATACTGAAACAAAGCGATTCGATTGGATTAGAGGGTATCATGTAGGGGGGAGAAGTTTACTTTGGGGTAGGCAATCTTATCGTTGGAGTGAAATGGATTTTGCCGCCAAT
>JAHEMU010000418.1 GCA_024643485.1 Cytophagales bacterium | reverse complement strand
GCTATCAAATGGATTGACAACTTTCTTATTAATTAATCCAAAAAATGAACGAGCAGTAGCAGCTACATCGTAAGCCGCATCGTGTGCATCTTCAAATCCTTTTCCAAATAGTATTTCATGTAGCTCATGAAGTCTTGGCATTTTTAGCCGGCCACCCAATCCTCCGGGAAGTTGACAATACTCTATCGATACCAGACCTGTATCAATTTTTTCTAATGAAAGAAATTGATCGGTGCTAATTGATTTTCTGACAAACTCAGCGCCTATAATATTGATGTCAAACTCAATATTATGACCTACCAAAACTTGTGTGTTGCTAAGATCCAACAAGAATAGGTCGAGTACTTTTTTTAAATCGTGCCCCTCTTCAATGGCTCTTTTGGTAGAGACACCATGGATTTGTTCGGCTTTAAATGGAATGTCAAAACCCTCTGGTTTTACAATGTAATTATGCTGTGAGATTAGTTTACCCGAATTGTTATGTAATTGCCAGGCTATTTGAACTAATCTTGGCCAATTTTCTGAATCAGTAAGCGGTGCTGTTTTATTTCTTGGTATACCGGTTGTCTCCGTGTCAAAGATTAGATACATGTATTGATGGTGATGGTGGTTGGTTGTGTAAAAATAGGGAATCGAATCTTAATACAAATAATCCCAAAAATGGAATTGAATCTTTAAATAGGATTTGTTCCAATAACACATTTTTGTATAGTGTTGATAATCAAAAGTATATGAAATTGGATTTAGTTTTGGTTATTTCTTCTTCAATACGAAGGAAATATGAAAAGAGTAATAAATATCGTCTTGGCTTTTATAAAAAGAGAATGGTTTCTTTTAGTTATGGTGGCAACAATTTCCCTTATCCTAATAATATTTGAGATTCTGTAGCGAGTCATGTTAAATACATTAAACTCCAATAAAAAATTAGATATAGCTTAAATATCATTCATAATTGTTTGGTATAACTTTGAGAACTATTTTTGATTCAATTCAAATAATTCAGCTCAATTTTATACTATGAAATGGTTTCTTGATCTCTTTTCAAGTTCGCTTGGAAGAAAAGTGCTTATGGCACTAACCGGTCTTTTCTTAATTGCCTTTCTGGCAGTCCATCTTGCCGGCAACCTACAACTACTTAAGGATGATGGAGGACGATCATTTAATATGTACGCAGAATTCATGGGGACCAATCCATTGATACAGTTTGTATCCAAAGGAAACTTTGCATTAATTCTTATTCACATTATCTGGGCAATTTTACTTTCTCGAAAAAACAGACAAGCCCGGGGTGAAATGGGTTATGCGATCGCGCCTAAAAAATCTGCCTGGTCATCAAGGAACATGGGTATTTTAGGAACAATCGTTTTAATTTTCTTGGTGATTCACATTCGTCACTTTTATGCCGAAGCACATTTTGGTAGCATTCCTACCCAACTTTATGACGGTAAGGAAGTAAAGAATTTGTACGGTGAAGTTGTTCGTTGGTTTAAAGTGGACTGGTATGTAGCACTTTATGTTTTTAGTATGTGTGCACTTGGGTTTCATTTATGGCATGGCTTCACCAGTGCATTCCAAACACTGGGCTTAAACCATATGAAATACAATCCAATAATAAACTTTGTGGGAAAAGCATTTGCGATTATTGTTCCGGCATTGTTTGCCTGGATTCCCATCAGCATGTTTTTTGTTTAATCTTTCATCGAATAGTTTTACATCATTTAATCATAAATCATGAAGCTCGATTCAAAAATTCCGGAAGGACCTTTAGCGGAAAAATGGACACGACATAAATTTAATTTGAAACTTGTCAATCCTGCCAATAAACGGAAATATGAAGTGATTGTAGTAGGTACAGGTTTGGCCGGGGCCTCTGCTGCGGCATCATTAGGTGAACTTGGGTATAATGTAAAAGCATTTTGCTTTCAGGATAGCCCACGAAGAGCACATAGTATTGCCGCCCAAGGTGGTATAAACGCAGCTAAAAATTATCAAAACGATGGTGATAGCGTTTATCGACTTTTCTATGATACTATTAAAGGTGGTGATTACCGCGCTCGTGAAAGCAATGTATATCGCCTAGCTGAGAGCAGCGTAAGTATCATCGATCAATGTGTTGCTCAGGGAGTTCCATTTGCACGCGAGTATGGTGGATTATTAGCTAACCGTTCGTTTGGTGGAGCTCAGGTTTCAAGAACATTTTATGCCCGTGGTCAAACCGGTCAGCAATTATTATTAGGTGCTTATAGCGCATTGAATCGTCAAATTGCCAACGGCAAGGTAAAAATGTACAACCGTACTGAGATGCTCGACTTGGTGATTGTAGATGGAAAGGCAAAAGGAATTATCACACGAGACTTAATTACTGGAAAAATTGAGTCACATAGCGCTCATGCCGTGTTGCTTTGTACGGGTGGTTACGGTAACGTATTCTACTTATCAACGAATGCGAAAGGTTCTAATG
>JAHEMU010000093.1 GCA_024643485.1 Cytophagales bacterium | reverse complement strand
TACATTTAATTTCATCAAACCTGTAAATAATGAAAACTGCTGTATTTTCAATTCTACTCGCTCTTGGTACAATTACAGTTTATCCGCAAAATAATCAGCGTGAAACTTCCGATTTGGTCATGGATTTTGAAAAATATGAACCTACTTCAACATTGGTGGTGCCAGGAAAGGAAATTACTAGGGCGAAATACCCATTCATCGATGTGCATAGTCATCATAGAGAGTTTACAGTTTCGAGGTTGAAAGAACTTACGAAGGAAATGGAGGAGCTGAATATGGGAGCAATGGTGAACCTAAGTGGGGGCTCTGGAGCAAGCATCAAAAATTCAGTTTCTGCTGTTCGCGAGCTTAAAAGTGATAAATTTATGGTGTTTGCAAATGTCGACTTTTCGGGAGTGGGTGAAAAAGATTGGGGCAAAAATGCAGCGCAACAACTTGAGGAAGATGTAAAAAATGGAGCTGTAGGTCTGAAAATTTATAAAAGCTTGGGACTCTATTCAAAGGATATTAATGGAAATAGAATTGCCGTTGATGACCCTCGATTAGATCCTGTTTGGGCAAAATGTGCTTCTTTGAAAATACCTGTATTAATCCATTCCGCAGACCCAAAGCCGTTTTGGGATGAAATGGATGAAACAAATGAACGTTGGTTGGAGCTAAAACTTCGGCCTGGAAGAAAAAGAAGCGATACTGACCCCGTGCCTTGGGAGCAAATTATTCAAGAACAACATAACCTGATTAAAAAACACAGCAAAACCACTTTTATAAATGCCCATTTAGGATGGTATGCTAATGATTTGGCTTACTTAGGTGGGTTATTAGATGAATACCCTAATATGTATGTGGAAATTGGCGCTGTAATAGCGGAGTTAGGAAGGCAACCCAAAATGGCTAATGCATTTATGATTAAGTATCAGGATAGGGTGCTGTTTGGGAAAGATTCGTATAATCCGGAGGAATATCACACTTACTTTCGGGTCCTTGAGTCTACGGATGAATATTTTCCATATTACAAAAAGTATCATGCCTTTTGGAAGATGTATGGATTGGGATTGCCCGATGAGGTTCTAAAGAAATTATATTATAAAAATGCGATAAAAATTATCCCTGGTATCGATGCTTCAAACTATCCGAAATAGCCTTATTTTTTTTCTGATATTAGTTCATTTGAACGGGTGTGCTTCGTATGAAGAGATTACCTTTAAAAGTATATCTTCTCTTCAATTGGTTGGCAAAGAAAAAGGCAAGTTGCTGCTGAGAGGGAATATCAATGTATATAATCCTAACAAGAAGGTAATAGTAGTAAAAAAGGCACAAATTAGAGTGTTAAAAGACGGGAATGAACTTGGTGTAGTGATTCCTGATGCAGGTTTAAAGCTACAGCCCGAACAGGATTTGACCATCCCATTTACAGCCGAAGTGGAGTTGACTGGAGGCGGAATCATCGATGGAATTTTATCTTTTTTAACTAAAAAAGATGTGTTACTTCAGTTTAAAGGTTATATTGTTGTTAAGGTAGGCCTTGTCCCGGTTAGAATACCGGTGGATTTTACTGAAAAAATTCGTCTTTAGTTAATGGATAATGCTTTATTAATTATGGTTACCCTTGCGCTTGCCGTGGGGATTATTTTGGTTTTCCTTTTTCGAAGGAGAACTTCTGAACATATTGAAATCATTCATCATACAAATGCCCTCCAACAGCAAATTAATACCTTACTAGAAGAAGTCGCTGAACTGAAATCGGATAAAAAACAATTACTAAGCTTCGTCAACCACGATATTAAGTCTCCTTTTAATCGGTTGTATGCATTGGTGAAATTGTTCAAACTGGAGTCGGAAGGGCTAAATGAGACTCAATTGGATTATCTTGATCGGTTGGAATTTTCAACGACTTCTGGACTCATGTTAATTCGGAATCTTATGGACCTAAGGACCATTGAGGGGAATGATATCTCTGTGGTGAATGAGGAAGTTGATATCACTCAATTAATATCCAAAACGATAAGGACGTTTGAAGCATCATTACATAGAAAGAAGATCTCTGTGGTGCCCTCGGCGAGTAGTCGTAAAATACTGGTTAATAGCGATGCGCGATGGGTACAACGGATTTTTGAGAATTTATTTATAAATGCAATTAAATATACCCCAAAAGAAGGGAGTATAAGTATCAATATTCAAGAAAAGGAAATGAATTGTATCATTTCGATCGCAGACAATGGCCCGGGAATTAATGAGAATGAACGGGAACAATTATTTCAAAAGTTTCAGGTATTATCTTCTGTGCCGTCTGGCGATGAGAGTAGTACGGGATTGGGGTTATACAATGCGGCTACAATTGCGAAAGCAATAAATGGTTCTATAAATTTCAAGCCAAATTTACCTACAGGAGCTGTTTTTGAATTTTGTGTACCGATGTGATTAATCCCCAAAGAAGAAGTAATCATCGTCATTACCTTCGATAATAGAAACTAAGGAATCGATGACGAAATCATCCTTAATTACATAATCCCGAATTCCTTTTTGTATAAATTCAAGAACTAGGTTACCGTCTTCGATGGAACTTAAGATAATTACTTTCGTGTCGTCTTCGTTTACATCAGATTTAATTTTCTGATAAAACTCTATGCCATTCATTCCTGGTAATTTATAATCGATAATAATTACCTTGGGATAATCTCCGTTCATCGTTCCTAAACATTCCTCTGCGGAATAAAAAGGTTTAACGATTAAATTCTTTTGTTTAAGACTTTTAGAAATGAATTCGGAATAAACCTCATCATCTTCAATTAGAAATACATCCATTTAGGAAAAATTTAAATACTAAAACCAACAAACCAAATTACAACCTATTCCGCTTTTTTGAAATTTAAAATCAAAATTATTACGCAGAATTCCAAAAAAAATCGTGCTATAAATTGGGCCCCCTTAAAATTGGGGTGTTTATTTCTTCATGAAATGGCGTAATTGTCGGATTTCCTTTTCTGATAAATGTCTCCATTTACCTCTTGGAAGGTCTTTTTTATCTAATCCAGCGAACATTACCCGATCCAAATTCATCACTTCATAACCGTAATGTTCAAATAACCTTCTGATTACTCTATTTTTCCCGGAGTGTATTTGAATTCCTAATTCTCGTTTATCCGGACTTAAAATAGCTAATTCATCCACTTCCATTACACCGTCATCCAACTTAGTTCCCTCAAGTATTTCTTTGTAGATATTTTGAGTGATAGGTTGATTGAGCTTTACTTTGTATAGTTTTTGAATTTTGCCGGATGGGTGTAAGAGTTTTTTTGCTAAATCACCATCATTGGTAAGTAGCAATAAACCCGTGGTATTTCTGTCTAACCTTCCTACCGGATAAATACGTTCTTTACAGGCATTCGCCACCAATTGCATAACCGTTTTTCGGTCTAACTCATCCTTAGTGGTAGTGATAAAATCTTTTGGTTTATTAAGTAAAACGTACTTTAAAGCCTCAGAAAATATTTTTTTACCTTTATATTCTACGACATCCCCTTTGTTGATTTTAGTACCAACTTCAGATACAACAACGCCGTTTACTTTGATTTCGCCATCTTTTATCAACTCATCAGCTGCTCTACGGCTGCAAATTCCGGCGTTTGAAATGTATTTATTTAGTCGGGTAGATTCAGGTTGAGTATTATCCGATACTGTAGTAATCTTTTTTTTCATGCTAAGCCGGTTCTTCACCGATTGAGTTTTCTTCGGGTACGATGTCTTTAAGTGCAGGAAGCTCGCTGATTTCATTTATGCCAAAATATTCCATAAAGAATTCGCTTGTTCCATAAAGAATGGGACGCCCCACTCCGTCAGACTTTCCCTTTATTTCGATCAGTCCTTTATCTAATAGCTTACTAACTGAATAATCGCAGTTTACTCCTCGAATTTGTTCTACTTCTCCTTTTGTGACCGGCTGTTTATACGCGATAATACTTAAGGTTTCTAAAGCTGAATTCGAGAGTCGTTTTTTTGATTGTTGTTTTAAATAGATACCAATACTAGATTGATATGCGGGTTTTGTCATAAATTGAAAACCTCCACCTGCATGAATAATTTGAAATGAAAATTCTTCACTTTCATATTTGGCAGTAAGGTCTTTGATGGCCTGTTCTATGTCTTCCTCTGGAACCGAGGTGTCAAACATTTCGCCCATACTTGAAGCAATATCAGACACTTTTATAGGAGAAGGACTACAAAATATCAACGCTTCGATATGGTTTTTCAGGAAATCCAGTTAGCTTTTTTGGTTCAGTTTGGCTTCAATAGACAAGGTAGTATGTGGTACTGCCTTCAATCGCTCTTTAGAAATAAGTTTACCAGTTTCTCTACAAATACCATATGTCCCGTTTTTAATGCGAATTAAAGCATTTTCAAGATTAGATATGAATTTTTGTTGCCTTGCAGCTAACTGACCTAAATTTTCTTTCTCCGCCGTTTCAGCTCCGTCTTCCAATACTTTTGTGTAAGCAGAGGTACTATCGGTACCGGCTTCATCAGTCTTGTTTAAACTTCCTTTTAATATTTTCAACTCTTCACGAGCACGATCTAATTTTTGTGTAATCAATTCTTCGAACTCATTTAGTTCTTCTGTTGAATATCTGGACTTTTCACTCATGTTACTTACATTTATCGACACGCAAAAATATAATTACCTAACTACTTCCAAAAGAAATATTTAAATTCCTACTAAAAAAGATATTAAAAATTCAATAAACCGCCTTATTCAGCTAATAATTGATGATTAATTTCTCTTTGAGTAAAGATAAGTTCTTTCTTTGAATCCAAGTCGATATAAATACCCTTTTCCTTTATAAGGTGACCTGCCAATATTTCTTTTGACAATTGATTGAGTATTTCTTTTTGAAATACCCGTTTTAATGGTCGGGCTCCATATTGTGGATCGTAACCTAAATTTGCTAGAAAAAGTAAGGCTTTTTCGGAAATTTCGATTTGAAAACCGCTTTCGTGCAGTCGGTTTT
Source organism: Cytophagales bacterium (assembly GCA_024643485.1). Taxonomy (GTDB): domain Bacteria; phylum Bacteroidota; class Bacteroidia; order Cytophagales; family Cyclobacteriaceae; genus JAHEMU01. The sequence continues at coordinate 4,054 of JAHEMU010000093.1, read as the reverse complement.
TTATTAAATCAAATTGGATATTACCAATCTGGACGATGTCTGCCCGACTAAGTGGTCGGAACATGATGGTCTCATCAACTCTATTTAAAAACTCCGGTCTAACGGCTCGCTTTAACAGTTCCATGACCTCAATTTTTGTTAACTCTAGTTGATTATTATCTACATTATTTTCATCAAAGTTTTGAAGGCGCTCTTGGATCAAGGAAGAGCCAATGTTGGTGGTCATGATAATGATGGTATTTTTAAAATTGGCCACCCTTCCTTTGTTGTCAGTAAGCCTGCCGTCATCCAAAACTTGGAGTAAAATATTAAAAACATCGGGATGTGCTTTTTCAATTTCATCTAACAAAATGACGGAATATGGTTTCCTTCGAACGGCTTCTGTAAGCTGTCCGCCTTCATCGTATCCCACATAACCTGGAGGTGCCCCTATCAATCTGCTTACGGCATGGCGTTCCTGATATTCCGACATGTCGATGCGTATTAAAGCATTTTCATCATTAAATAGATATTCCGCTAGGGCTTTGCTCAATTCAGTTTTCCCAACCCCAGTGGTTCCTAAAAAAATAAAAGATCCTATGGGTCGTTTTGGGTCTTGTAGGCCAGCACGGCTTCTACGAACTGCATCTGATAATGCTGTAATCGCCTCCATTTGTCCGGCTACACGCTGCGATAATTGTTGTTCCAAGAATAATAATTTTTCTCGTTCATTTTGTAACATACGAGAAACGGGTATTCCAGTCCAGCGAGCGACTACTTCAGCGATATCTTCGCTATCTACTTCTTCTTTTAAGAGAGAAGTTTCTTCCTTTTGTTCGTGGAGTTTTTCATTGAATTCTTCTAATTTTTTTTGAGCATCCACCAACTGTCCGTAACGTATCTCTGCTACGCGGCCAAAATCTCCGGCTTTTTCAGCTTGTTCAGCTTCAAATTTCAACTTTTCAATGGTTTCTTTTTGTTTTCGTATACCTAGAACATTCTCTTTTTCCAGTTCCCATTGAGCTTTAATGGTATTTTTCTTCACATTCAGCTCGGCAATAGAGCTATTGAGGCTTTGTTCTTTTGATTTGTCATTTTCTCTTCGAATGGCCTCTCGTTCAATTTCCAATTGCATGATTTTTCGTTGTAATTCATCCAATTCTTGAGGCATGGAATCAAGCTCTAATCGCATTTTCGCTGCTGCTTCATCCATTAGATCAATGGCCTTATCGGGCAAAAACCGATCGGAGATGTACCGATGTGACAGCTCTACACTAGCGATAACTGCATCGTCTTTAATTCGAACACCATGGTGAATTTCATATTTTTCTTTAATTCCTCTCAGGATGGAAATGGAATCAGCAACTGAAGGTTCATCTACAATCACCGACTGAAATCTGCGTTCTAATGCTTTATCTTTTTCGATGTATTTTTGATACTCTTTGAGTGTAGTTGCGCCGATGGCGTGCAATTCGCCTCTAGCAAGTGCAGGTTTTAATAAATTTGCAGCATCCATGGCGCCTTCGCCACCGCCTGCCCCAATCAGGGTGTGGATTTCATCAATAAACAAGATGATTTCCCCGTTGGAATTTGTTACTTCTTTAATTACCGATTTTAGTCGCTCCTCAAATTCCCCTTTGTATTTTGCACCGGCAACCAATAATCCCATATCCAGTGAAATGAGTGTCTTTGATTTGAGATTTTCAGGAACGTCACCGTTAACAATTCGCTGTGCCATACCTTCCACAATCGCCGTTTTTCCAACTCCAGGTTCACCTAATAATATTGGATTGTTTTTAGTTCTTCTACTTAGGATTTGAAGAACTCTACGAATTTCTTCGTCTCGGCCTATAACAGGGTCGATTTTACCTTTTTTCGCTAGGTCATTTAAATTGATCGAATAGCGTTCTAGGCTTCGGTATTTCCCTTCTGCATTGGGATCTTTTACAGTTTCACCGGCCCTTAGTTCGTTAATTGCGGCAGCGATGGCTTTTTTCTCCAATCCTGCATCTTTTAAAACCTGGCTAATTTTATCCGAACTACCTACTAGTGCCAATAAAATGTGTTCAATGGTGATATATTCATCCTTCATTGAAGAGGCTTCTTTCTCCGCTTTGGCCAATAGGTCATTGGTGTCGCGTGATAGGTAAGGGGTAGACCCGCTTACTTTCGGATATCCCTCAATGATTTTCTCCAGCACTTGTGATATTCTGGCTTTATTTGCGCCAGCCTTATTAAATAGAAACGAAGTAATGGTGTCGTCGGATTTTAAAATCCCCTGAAGAATATGTCCGGTTTCGATGGCTTGCTGTCCGAGGGACTGAGCAATTTCCATGGCTTTCTGAATTGCTTCTTGGGCCTTTATAGTATATTTATCAAAATTCATGATCGTCTTTTTAAAGAGGGCATCAAATTAATGACCAAAGGAATTTTGCGGAAATAATGACAGTTGGAGGCGTAATTTTGGGTATTTTTACGGCCATTTTGACATAAAAAAACGATCTGCCTTATTGTTTTCGAGACAGATCGTTAGCAATGTAACAGTTATTTATAATTTTTAACTGCCTGCAATGAATCTAATACGCGCTGAGATTCTTGTTTAGACTTTTCCAACAACTCTTGTGCTTTTTTGTATTGCACATTTTGCAATTGAATAACTGAATCCAATTGAATAACCAATTTTTTGTTTTCCATTTGAAGTTGTTCATTCTCGGATGATAGCTTTTTTAATTCTTCCGAATTGGAGCAAGATGCGAATGTGAGCATTGACATTAATAAAAAGAGAAGTCTCATAATTTTATAGTTTATATTGGACAATTTGTTTTACAACAAGTATTCATGCTATTTTCCTTTGATGTTGTACACCATGCGGCCCCGCCCGTATTCACAATACAATCTGTATACATGATTAGCACCCCTTGTTGACAGGAAGTAGCCCTGGTAACTTCATAGACGTCTCCACAATTTCCTGCACAAGGACCGTCTGGTATGTTATTGGTTCTTAAATTGGCTGTATAAGTAACCTTTAATGAAGAAGGATCAAAAGAAGTTTTCAATGGGGTCTTTAGATATTTTTCCCAGTAATAGTCAAAATTCGTATCAAAAATAAGCTGAGACTGATCTACTAGGTGGTCATAATCCCCTTCGAGCTCCACGAATAATGAAGCTAATTTATTAAAATCTTTCGTTAATAAATCGTCGGCTTCCGTTGAGGAAAATCCTGAATCTACCAGCAGTTTTCTAGTGTCGTTGTGGAAGGCAGACAGTTTCATTAATTCGTAAAACCGATGGTCTTCGATTAATTTTTTTTCAACATCAAATGAATTTTGACATGAAGAAAATAGTAATAACAGTGCGAAAATTGATAATTTGTACATGATATTATAATGTTTAAAGTTAATAATATGCTATTATATATACAATAAAATATATAAAAGAATTATAAACATTTATTTATAATATTAAATGTTTTATAAATGATAAAATATATAAAAACCATATTTCAAGGCAATTGAGGCTGATTTTTATAATATTGCGAAAGGAAAATTTGAATTTAATCATTTGTATATGCCTAGAGTAAAGCTGAACTTTCCAGAAGATATATTATTTAAAACGGAGATATCCATACGGATTTCGGATATCAATTATGGTAATCACTTAGGGAATGACCGAGTACTATCTTTAGCACATGAAGCCAGATTACATTGGTTTAGTTCGATGGGATTTAAAGATGAGTTGGATTTTCCAGACCACACGGGTACCATTATTACCGATGCGGAAATCATGTTTTTAGGCGAGGGGTTTTATGCGGATGTTTTAGAAGTTTCAATTGGTATGGATGCCCAGCACTCAAAGGGTTTTGAGCTATACTATTCCATGGTTCGAAAAAGTGATAAAAAAGAAATAGCCCGTTTGAAAACGGGCATATTATTCTTTAATTATTCAGAGCGAAAAGTGGTTCAAATACCTTCTGTATTTCTTGAAAGGTTATCTGATTCTAGTCAGACCTAATCCGGGTTTGTTGGAAGGGGTCATGTAACCCTTCTCTATTTTAAAACCACCTTCAACTAGATCC
>JAHEMU010000092.1 GCA_024643485.1 Cytophagales bacterium | reverse complement strand
CTGCTTTTAAAAAACTCAATTTTTTAAAATCCTTTTTTTTAAAGTAGGTATCTTTATTTGAAAATCAAAATGTTGTCTTTGAAAAGTGAGGGTATTATATGGATTTAATCAATTTAATACAGTTTTAAATAGGTGAACATAAAAAAAGGGTAGTTAAATTTTAACTACCCTTTTCAATATTTCTAAAAAGTTGAAAGACTATTCTTCGTCAGATTTCTTAGTCTTTTTTGCTTTTTTAGCAGGAGCTTCTTCCATTTTCTCTTTCAAAGAGCTTAATGCTTCAAGGTCACCTAAAGTGTCTCGGTCATTATCGCCATTGATTTTATCAAGAGTAAAGTTTTTAGATCCTTTTTTCTTTTTAGCTTTAGCTGGAGCAGATTTTTCAACTTCTTCTTCCTCTTCAGCACTCCAAGTTGCTTTGTGAGATAAAGTAATTCGTCGATCATCTTTCATGAATTCCATTACTTTGAAATCCAATGTTTCACCAGTTTCCGATTTTGCTGCGTCCTCTTTTGCAAGATTTTTAGCAGAACAGAATCCTTCGATACCGTAAGGTAATTCAAGATTTACACCTTTTTCGGTTTTTTCGATAATTGTACATTTATGTACAGAACCAACAGTGAATACGTTTTCGAAAGTATCCCATGGATTTTCTTCCATGTGTTTGTGGCTAAGTGCTAATCTTCTGCTTTCAGCATCCAATTCTAACACCATTACGTCAAGTTGCTCACCTACTTTGATAAATTCAGAAGGGTGCTTGATTTTTTTAGTCCATGACAAATCTGAAACGTGAACTAAACCATCAATACCTTCTTCAAGCTCGATAAACAATCCGAAGTTAGTTAGGTTTCTAACCACTCCTTTATGTTTAGTTCCGATTGCGTATTTAGTAAGTACATTTTGTTTTGTCCAAGGATCTTCAGTCAATTGCTTGATACCAAGTGACATTTTTCTTTCGTCACGGTCGATAGTTAATACAACTGCTTCTAGTTCGTCACCTGCATTGATGAAATCTTGTGGATTTCTCAAATGTTGTGACCAGCTCATTTCTGAAACGTGAATCAAACCTTCAACACCTGGTTTAATTTCAAGGAATGCGCCATAATCAGCAACATTAACGATTTTACCAGTTACTTTAGAGCCAATTTCAATTTCTTTAGCTAAGCTATCCCAAGGGTGCTCAGTAAGTTGTTTCATACCAAGAGAAATTCTTTTCTTGTCTTCGTCGAAGTCAAGAACAACCACTTTAACAGTAGCGTCCAATTTAAGAACTTCTTCAGGGTGGTTAATTCTACCCCAAGAAATATCAGTAATGTGCAACAATCCATCAACACCACCAAGGTCAATAAACACACCAAAGTTGGTCATGTTTTTGATAGTACCTTCAAGTACTTGACCTTTTTCAAGGTTGTTAAGGATTTCTGCTTTTTGTTGTTCGATATCTTTCTCGATCAATACTTTGTGAGAAACTACCACGTTATCGTTAGAATAGTTGATTTTAACAACTTTTACTTCCATGGTTTTTCCAACAAAAATATCGAAGTCTCTGATTGGCTTAACATCAATTTGAGATCCAGGAAGGAAGGCTTCAACACCAAATACATCCACGATAAGTCCACCTTTAGTACGTCTTTTAACGTAACCTTCGATAACTGTATCGTTTTCGTATCCACTTTTAATGTTTTCCCATGCACTAACAATTTTCGCTTTTCTTCTAGATAAGTTTAATTGTCCGTTCGCATCTTCTTGTTCTTCAACGTAAACTTCTACTTCGTCGCCAACTTTAAGGTTTGGAAGGTCTCTGAATTCTGAAAGAGAAACCAAACCATCAGATTTAAATCCAATGTTAACAATTACTTCACGGTCTGACATACTCACTACTTTGCCGGTCATTACCTGCTTTTCTTCGATCGTATTCATGGTGGCTTCGTACATCTTCTCCATTTCAGCTTTTTTCGCTTTGGAGTATCCTTCGCCAAGACCTTTAGTTTCAAAAGCTTCCCAGTCGAATTCTTCTTCAACCTGAACAGCTTTTTTAGGAGCTTCCTTTTTAGGAGCTTCTGCTTTAGTTTCAACAGGAGTTTTTGCTACTGTTGTTTCTTCTGCTTGAGCTGCAGTTTCCTGTGCAGGTGTTTCCTGTACGTTTTCTGCATTTTCTAGTTCTTCACTCATAATTTCTAAAGACTCTGTTTTACATCAATTGTACCGAGTCGTTGTACAATTAAGTTAGTTATTTAAATGCCCTTTAATAAAAAAAGGCCCCATTCATTTGAATGGAGCGCAAAATTACAAAATAAATTTTACAAAACGGTATTTGTGGGTATTATAATGTGCTTTTTTTAACCATTAATTTTCTATATCACTAATGTTAAATGTTCCTAGGGTACTTTTCAATAGAATATCCTGAAACATAAGCCAAAAATTTGCAGATGCCATGGCCGATTGTGCCTGAACATAATCGCGGCTAGATTGCGTATATTGAATCAAGTTAATTAGTCCCAATTGATAGCTTTCGGTGTTTAATCGGTGTGATTCTTCTCTTGCATCGAGTTGGGATCTAGACATTTGATAATTTAACGATGCGTCTCGATAATTTAAAACGGCGGTTAAAATGGCTGACCGAATATTATTTTCCAATTCATATGTATCCAATTTAGTGTTTTCAACCAATACTTTCTGATTCATGTATTCAATTCTGTTTTGAAAGCCATTAAATATTGGAATTCGCAATTGAACTCCATATTGGAAGTACTTATTATCTGTTACAAATTGTTCATTAAAAGAACGAACAGAGTTTCCATTAACCTGATTAAATTGAGACCCCATTTCAGCAAATGCACTTAAAGAAGGGAAAAAGGTGCTAGTACTCGATTTTAATTGATATTCACTTGAATTTTCTCTATACTTTTGGGCTAAATAATCTCCCCGATTTGAAAAAGCAGTTTCTTCAAGACCTTCTATATCTGAAATAAGTTCCTCTTCAGATTTAATGTTAAATTCAGGAGCTATAACATCGAAATCTTCACTGGGATCTATCATAATGGTTAAAGCCAATGCAGATTTAGCGTTTCTAAGATCAGTTTGAGCTCTTAGTACGGCTAATTCAGTATTTTTAACCTCACTCATTTGATTCACTTCATCTACTCTAGCCTTACTTCCAAGTGAAGATTCAGTTTTAATCTGCTCCAACGTTTTTTGTTGAAATGCGAGATTTTGTTCTGCTATTTTTAATAATTCAATGGTATAAAGCACCTGAAGATATTGAATAGCAATGTTATTCTGAATGGTTTGTTCAACCCATTGGGTATTGTGCTTAATTGATTCAAGTTGGCTCATGTTTTGACGTAACCGATTGATTTTATTTAAGCTATTAAATAGGGTCATATTGGCGGAAATATATCCTGAGATATAATCTGTGGTACCTGTTACTACAATTCCTTCCTGTTGGATAAATTGATTTCCAGTACGTTGCGCAGCGATCGCATTGGCCGAAACCGTCGGCATAAAGTTAAAAAGTGCCAATTGCTGGGAATATTCTCCAAATCTCAAATTATTATTTTCCTTTTTTAATTGAGTATTGTTTTTCTTTCCAATTTGTATTGCATCTTCAAAACTGAGTGTCCTTTTTTGTGCTGAAGTAACGTGTATGCTCAATGCACCTATAAAGAATAAGCAAAGCGTTTTTATCGAAATTCGCATTAGATTTGTTTTAAGATTGTACTTTTTCATCTGATATTATGGCTCCATCTTTTAATCGAACAATTCTATTACCGTATTGGGCATTTTTTTCACTGTGGGTAACTTGTATAATGGTCATACCTTCTTTATTTAACTTTTTAAAGATTTCCATTATTTCCTCACCCTGTTCAGTATGTAAATTTCCGGTAGGTTCGTCGGCCAATAATAGTTTTGGATTCCCAACAATTGCTCGCGCTATGCCTACTAATTGCTGCTGTCCTCCGGATAATTGCTCTGGGAATAAATCCTTTTTTGCGACCATCTGAAAACGATCTAACATTTCAGCAACCATGCTTTTACGCTCAGCACCTTTTATGCTCTTGTACAAAAGGGGGGTCTCAATGTTTTCATAAACGGTCAATTCATCAATTAAATGATAGGCTTGGAAGATATATCCTATATAGTTTTTATGAAGCTCAGATTTTTGGCGCTCTTTTATGGAATGAACGGGTTGGTTCAAGAAATGATATTCACCTTCTGAAGCCGTTTCGAGCATTCCCATAATATTTAACAAGGTCGATTTACCAGCTCCACTCGGGCCCATGATGGTCAGAAAATCACCTTCGTTTACTGTTAAATTGATTCCTTTTAAAATAAAAATACGCTGAAATCTGGATTCAATGTACTTATCAATTTCTTTTAATTCTATCATATGTTTTTGTTAGCCAATAAATATGCCATTTATTAATTAGTGGAAAATACGCCAATTTTGACGATTAATGGTAGTTGAAATGTTCGAAATCGAAACAAAGTGTCTGAAAACGGACAGTCAATTTAATTAATACGGATTTTGAAATACAATGGTTTCGATTTAGATTGGTAGGATGAATTTTCTAACGGTATATAAGGCTTCTGCGGGATCAGGTAAAACAACGGAATTAACTACCCAATATATTCTTTTGGCGCTTCAATCTGATTTTCGCAAAATATTAGGAATCACCTTTACTAATAAAGCAACTGCAGAATTAAAAGAACGCATTATTATGCGGCTATTTAATTATTCAAAAGGAAAGTTTGATGTCCATGCCCAACGGATGTTAGATGAATTGAATTGGGATAAACTAAAATTTGAGGAAGAATGTGGAAATACGCTCCAAAAATTACTGTTTAATTATGGGTTGTTTTCGATATCAACCATCGATTCATTTTTTCAAAAAATAATAAAATCTTTTGCTAGAGAAGCTGGAATTCAAGGTAATGTAAAGTTGGAACTAGACCACAGTGATGTAATTAAAGGAGGGGTAGATAAACTGTTGGAGGAGGCTGGGAAAAAAAGCGAATTAACTAAATGGCTGTCTGATTATTCCGTTGATGAAATGGAAAGCGGAAGAAGCGCATTATTGGATAATATTTTAATTGGTTTCGGTGCGAAGTTGTTTAATCAACAATTTAAAATCATTAAAAATGAGTTACAGGAATCTCTCACGTACGAGTCACTAATTGCCTTTAAATCTGTTCTAACTGAGATACAAAAAGAATACCAACAAGCGGTTAGTGATATAGCACAGCGGGCTGAACTTGCGGTGGAGAAATATCATCTATCACAAAAAGACTTTGTACACCATGCCTATAATTGCATTTTAAAGTTAAAGAATGGTGTCGAATTGGAAGAAAATCAAGCCACAATAGTGAAATTTAGGACTAATCCGGAAAATTGGAGCCGTAAAGGTGATAAGAAGAGAGAGGTAATAATTGAATGCGGTGAAAAGGAGTTAAATCCTCTTTTTGATGTTTATTTCGAAGATTTAAGACCTCTGAGAATTGATTATAACACAGCGACCCAAATTCTTAAAAAATACAATGCTTTTGGGATTTCTGTGGAATTACTTTTAAAAATGAAGGAATATAAAGCCGAAGAGGATATTATTTTGCTTGATGATAGCGCAGAGTTTTTGAAAGATATTATTGGACATTACGACAGCCCGTTTATTTATGAAAAGGTTGGGAATAAATACGACCATTATTTGATAGATGAATTTCAAGATACTTCTATTTTTCAATGGAATAATCTTAAGCCTTTAGTCGAAAATACCATCGCCCAGGGATATAAGAATTTTATTGTTGGAGATGTAAAACAATCTATTTATCGATGGAGAGGCGGCGATTGGAGTTTGTTAGAATCTAAATTGAAGAGCCAATTTTCCGCATTAGATGAGAAAAATCTTTCCATAAATTACCGAAGTGCTCCTGGGATTATTCGATTTAATAACGATTTCTTCTCCCATGCAATTCAACAATTAAAAGCCAGACTTATCAGTAATCTCGATGATTCGTTTTCACCAGAAGTAGGAAAGGGAATTGAACAGTTGTTGGATAGTACTTATAACGATATTAGTCAAGAGATTCCAACGTTTAAACAAGAAATGACCAATGGAAGAATTGAATTGGTCTCCTTTACGGGAAATGGGACTGAATATGATGAACAAGTATTAGGTCATACCTGTGAAGTAATTGAAAACCTTCAGTTAAAAGGGGTGAAGGCAAACGAAATTGCTATTCTTGTGAATAAGAACAAGGAAGGGGTGAAAATTGCTGAATTTTTGATGAACTATGCTTCATCGAAAGATGCGAAACCAGGTGTGAATTATCAAATTGTATCTAACGATGCCCTTCAACTAGTTAAATCCCCTGCTATAAATTTAATTATGGCGGTGATTAATTTACTTGTTCAGCCTGGGGACTCAGTTTCCAAAATGGTCATTTATACTGAATTAGAGTTATTGAAGGCGTCGGATGGAATTGATTGGAATGAAACGTTCAATTCGTCAGATGAAGGTTTGGAAATAATTTCTACTAAAATTCTTCATTTAAAAGAAACAGCGTTTTTATCCATTACTGATTTAATTGAAGGTATTTGTCGTGAGTTTGAGTTAGACCGATATAAAAAACAATGGACCTTTATCTATGCTTTTTTAGATGAAATAAGTCAATTTAATTCGAAATCGGTAGGCGATTTGCCCTCTTTACAAACATGGTGGGAGACAAAAGGTAAAAAGATGGCCATATCTATATCAGAGCAGATTGATGCGATCAATATTATCACTATACACAAGTCGAAAGGCCTTGAGTTTAAAGCGGTACTCATCCCATATTGTATATGGGGCTTGGATTCTATTTCTAGTAGGGGGAATACGCAGGTTACGCTATGGGGGACCTCTAATCAGGCTCCCTTCAACCATTTTCCTTATTATTTGGTTGATTTTAATAAGGGCTTAAGGGACACTCATTTTTGGAATGACTATATCAATGAACTTATAAATCAACATATAGACAGCATGAATGTTCTATATGTTGCATTCACCAGGGCAATTGAGTATTTACATATATGTTATGACGCTGAAAAAAAGAATAGTATTTCTGAATTGATTGCAAATTGGAATGGAATAAGCGAAGGCAAAACAGAAATAGGACCTGAAATTGAGGTTCATTATGGAGGTGATAAGGAGGAAAGAATAAATTCACTTCAGATTGATAATATTGTTTCGGAAGGTTGGAATAATCGGATTGTGCTATCAAAAACCGAAAAGATAAAATTGCACGACGAGGTATTTGAGAAAATAGAGTTAGGTGAATCGTTGCATGAGGCACTTTATGTTATATTTTCCTCAGAGTCAGTTGGAATTGGAATGTCAAAAATTGAAAAATCATCTGATTACACAGATAAGGAGAAGGAGATGTTGAAAGGAATTATGAGTCAGTTGTACCAACATCCTGAGACATCTGAGTGGTTTAATGAAGCCTCTGAAATGAATAGTGAGGTGACTTTATTGGACTCGAACGGAAAGATTCTAAGACCTGATTTGATTATAAGTAATAGGGACAACTTTGCCGTGATTGATTTTAAATCTGGGGAAAAGCAATCAAAATATTTGACGCAAATTAGCCGATATCGTCAACTGTTAGAGGAGATAGAAAAGAAAAAGGTTGAAGCATTAATTATATATCTTCAACCTTTTGAAGTGGTTAAGGTAAACTAACCTTATTATTTCATAAATTTTTGAACTCTCTTTTTAAGTCGATCTCTATCGGAAGTAATAGATGGATCGCTATAGATTTTAGAGGATAATTCTTTAATCACCTTTTTATCGTATCCAAGTTTAACTGCCATGTCTTCACAGAAGGCTATTTCACTTTTGAATACTTGTCCATCGATTTTCATTAACTGAACGATATGATATAGATGTTCAAATTTTTGATCCGGAGTTAAAGTACTCATATTTCCGATAGGACGAGGGTTTTTCATCATATCATCGACATCTTCCCGACTAATATTATTTGCCTGTCCAATCATATAAATGAGTCTCGCTTCCGATTCTGCTACATTATTGTCGCTAGCTGCGAGATTAATCAATACGTTTAATTGCTCTTTAATCATGATAGTTACTATTTGTACTCAAATATAAAAAAATATAAATGCTAGATTAAGTTAATTATAAAAATTTAATGTTCATATCCAAAAAAAACAATTTCGAATTCTTTATCTTGGAAAACCAAATAAAATTTAAGTAACTCTATGAAAATTGCAATTCCGGCTATTCTGACTTTCCTGATACATTGCAACTTGGCATTTTCGCAATCTACCAACGCGAAAATAATTTTATTATTACCCCAAGATTCGACTCAGTTTTTTACTGATGTTAACTACGCTGATTTTATTTCAGATACAGTTGATTTAATTAAAGTGAGCAAAGAATACAGCAATGAGTTGAGCTATACCTTGATTAGCTATAATTACCCTGATTTTATATTTCTATTACCTGGAAAAAGTAGTTTAGACTCCATTAGAAACGAACAAAGTTACGCGACATTAAAAGCTAAAAACGGAGAAAATTACCTAGGAATTGTACCAAAGACACCCGAGCAATCCATGTTACATCAATACATGGAACGGTACAAAATTGATTATGTACTTTCGATAAATTTATACGAAGTATTCTATAAAAATGAAGAAAAAGTCGATTTTTTACATGTGATTCATTACGATTACTTTGATAAGAATTTGACTGGGGTGGATTTTGGTAAATTCGTTTCGGAAGATTTTAAACTTTTTGGTGGAGATGTGTATTGGATGTATCAGGATTTAGCCATGGATATCATTTTTAAGACGAATGCATTTGAAAAGAAGGGGGATTTTAAGGAAAATTACACAGAGGAAATTAAAAAATTTGAATACAAGGAGTATGGATTATCTGAAAAGATGTTCTTTGGTTTGGAGTTTGGATTAAATGGACCTTATGGTGGGGTTGGAGGAGAATTGGCTTATTTTCCAAACGAGAGTTTTGATTTAAATGCAGGAATAGGGTATGATTATGGTGGAGTGAAACTG
>JAHEMU010000091.1 GCA_024643485.1 Cytophagales bacterium | reverse complement strand
CTTTTTGTTGATTTGATGAATGTCAATAAACGCGACTGGAGATTAGTTATTTCATCCTTTGGTGGAGGAATCGCACTTCTTCTAATGCTTCAAAATAATATATGGTAATAAATTCAAAATTATGAAAAACGTTTTTTTAGTATCTCTACTTCTGATAAGCTTTTTTAGCTTTGGTCAGGATCAGGAATGGAAGCAAAAGTTTGAACAACTTGGACAAACATTGCCTACACCAAATGAATATCGTACCGGCGCGGGTGCTCCAGGTCCAAAATACTGGCAGCAACAAGCCGATTATAAAATCTCAATTACGCTGAATGATGAAAAACAAACCATCAGTGGAAAAGAAGAGGTTACTTATCACAACAATTCACCAGAAAACCTGACTTATTTATGGATGCAATTGGATCAAAATATGCGTGCGCAGGATTCCAATACTCCATTGAGTTCTACAAGTCAGATTTCAGATAAGATTCCAGCGAAATTTACTGAATCATACGCAAACGACTTATCAGATTACAAAGGTGGATTCAATCTAACCTCATTAACCGACGCAAGTGGCAAAAATTTGAAATACACCATCAACAAAACGATGATGCGTATTGATTTGCCTACTGAACTTAAATCAGGTGAAAAAATTGTATTCAATGTGGAGTGGAATTACCATATAAACGACCGTATGATGGATGGCGGCAGAAGCGGCTATGAATACTTCCCTAAAGATGACAACTTTGTATATACCATCGCCCAATTCTACCCACGTATGGCGGTATTTGATGATTATGAAGGATGGCAGACTAAACAATTCTTAGGAAGTGGTGAATTCACCCTTTCTTTTGGAAATTATGAAGTTGATATCACGGTTCCTTCCGATCATATCATTGCATCAACAGGTGTACTTCAAAATCCATCTAAAGTTTTAACCGCAGATGAAATGAAGCGATTTGATCAAGCGAAAACCACTTTTGACAAACCTGTTATCATTGTAACTGAAAAAGAAGCTACCAAAAAGGAAAAATCAAAAAGCAAATCGACTTCCACTTGGAAATTCAAAGCGGATAATGTTCGAGATTTTGCATTTGCCTCTTCGAGAAAATTCATCTGGGATGCTCAAGCCGTAAAAGTTGGTGACAAAACCCCACTTGCTATGTCGTATTATCCTAAAGAAGGGAATCCGTTGTGGGAAAAAGAATCGACATTAGCAGTTAAAAACACCTTAGAAGTTTATTCAAAATATACCATAGATTACCCGTATCCTGTTGCAATTTCCGTTCACGCAGCTTCTATTGGAATGGAATATCCGATGATTTGTTTCAACTTTGGTCGCCCAGACGAAAAAGGGAATTATAGTGATGCATTAAAATATGGAATGATAGGTGTTATTATCCATGAAGTAGGACATAACTTTTTCCCTATGATTATCAACTCTGACGAACGCCAGTGGACTTGGATGGATGAAGGATTAAACACCTTTGTTCAATTCAGAACTGAGCAAGAAGCCTATGAAAACTTCCCGTCTAGAAGAGGTGTTCCTGAAAACATTGTGAACTATATGAAAGGCGATAAATTATATATTCGTCCAATTATGACCAATTCAGAACAAATCATTCAATTCGGAAATAATGCGTATGCAAAACCCGCTACGGCACTCAGTATCCTACGTGAAACCGTTATGGGCCCTGAATTGTTTGATAAAGCATTTAAAACCTATTCAGAAAGATGGGCATTCAAGCATCCAAAACCTGCAGATTTCTTCCGAAGCATGGAAGATGCCAGTGGTGTGGATCTAGATTGGTTCTGGAAAGGATGGTTCTACACCGTTGATCACGTGGACATTGCTGTAGACAACGTGAAATGGTATAAAGTAAAACAAGAAAACGTTCAGCTTGAAGGTCAAGTACAATCCACTCAATCTGGAAGCCTAGGCAAAGGAGGAAACGATGAAAAAGCTGCTGATTTCAGTAAAGGACCTTCATTTTTCTCTGTTTCAGAAACCCCTGATCGTTTTTATGGAGAATTTAAAGCCAGAGTGAACGATAAAGAAATCATCAAAAAATTGTCCGAGAAAAATTTCTATGAAGTGACTTTTAAAAACATCGGAGGATTAGTGATGCCTATTATTTTAGAATTCACTTTTACTGACGGAACAAAGGAAAAAGTGACCTTGCCAGCAGAGATTTGGAGGATGAATGAATATGAGGTAACAAAAGTATTCTCGTTCAAAAAAGAAGTGACTAACATCGTACTAGATCCAAGTAAAGAAACAGCCGACACCAATGAAGGAGACAATGCCTTCCCAAGGGTGGAGGTGAAATCACAATTTGATAAATTCAACGATAAGAAGAACTAAACAAACTTGATTTTTTTCAAGGGCTGCTCAAGAAATACTATCTTAAGCAGCCCTTTTTTTATATCTTCGGTTTATGATGCAAGACATTCTATTTTTACTATTGGGAGCCCTTTTCGGTGGCGCTATTATTTACTTTTATCAACGAACAAAAATTCAAAACTTGTCGGATGTTGATCAGGCTCGGGAGAAGTTTAAAGACATTTCTCTTACAGAAAGTAAACAGCAAAACGAAAAATTAGAAAACCAACTTCGTCAAGAACAGAACAACGCCATTCAACTCAATCGTGAACTAGCTTCCCGAGAATCGGAATTGAAAAACCTTCATGACCGATTGCTAGAACAGAAACAAGAAATTGCTGAGATTCAAACAAAATTCTCATTGGAATTTAAAAATTTGGCCAATGAAATATTTGAAGAAAAAAGTAAAAAATTCACCGATCAGAATAAAGTTAATCTGGATGAAATTCTAAAACCATTAAGCGAAAAAATTCTTGCTTTTGAAAAGAAAGTTGAAGACACCAACAAAGAGAGTATCGCTCGGAATTCAGCCTTGAGAGAACAGATCACCGGATTAAGAGAACTAAATATTCAGATCACGAAAGAAGCAGAAAATTTAACCAAGGCTTTAAAAGGGGACTCAAAAACTCAGGGGAATTGGGGGGAGATGATTTTAGAAAAAATATTAGAAAACTCGGGATTGAATAAAAATGAAGAATATGCCGTTCAGGAGTCCTTTATACAATCGGACGGACGTAGGCTTCAGCCCGATGTAATTGTAAAACTTCCGGACAATAAAAACATCATCATCGACTCCAAGGTATCACTTACCGCGTATGAAAAATACATCAACGCAGATAGTACCTCTGAAAAAGAGGCCTTCTTAAAAGAACACATGCAATCGGTGCGCGGTCACTTAAAAAATCTGAATTCAAAAAATTATCAAAACTTATACGGAATAAGCGGATTGGATTTCGTCCTCATGTTTATCCCTATTGAATCCGCTTTTGGGATAACCGTTCAAAACGACACACAATTATTTGCCGATGCCTATGAGAAAAATATTGTCATTGTAAGTCCAACCACATTAATGGCCACTTTGCGTACCATTGCCAATATTTGGAAGAATGAAATGCAGAATAGGAATGCAATGGAAATTGCCAAGCAAAGTGGAGACCTCTATGATAAATTCGTAGGATTTACGGATGATCTTATTTCGGTGGGTAAGCAAATCACACTTACTCAAAACACCTATTCCGAAGCAATGAAGAAATTATCAGAAGGAAAAGGAAATTTAGTAAGAAGAGCCGAGAAAATAAGGGAATTGGGAGCCATGCCCGGTAAAAAATTGGACCAGCGATTGATTGATCGATCACAGGAATAAAGGAGGTTCTCTCTGTCTAACGGAGAAATACGGATTACAAGTTTTGGAAATTAATAAGTGTTGAAGGGATTTTAAGTACTTAAATTGCAATATTTAAGGTCCATTTCCAGTATCTTACCATGGGGAGGGGACCATGCACTTCCCTACGATAAAACTCCGTATTTGTCAAGTTATTGAATGGAGTTAAATACTTAAATTAACACAACATACTGGTTAATATTATGGCTTAAATTGTCATAATTGGTATGATTAAAAGTGATTAGAAGTCCAATTCCTCGAATAAGTATTTAAATTCCCTATATTTACATTTTTTAAACTTTCATCTATTTAAATAGATTACAAACGAAAAGCATCGATGGCAGGAAGAGGAAATTTTTCAAGCAAGTTAGGATTTATAGCAGCTGCTGCGGGCTCTGCAGTGGGTTTAGGCAATATTTGGGGCTTTCCATACGAAGTAGGTTCTGGAGGTGGAGCCATTTTTGTTCTCATTTATCTTTTCTTCTGCTTTACACTGTGCTTGCCTGTAATGATGACCGAAATAGCCATCGGAAGGAAAACAGCTAAAAATGCTGTCGGCGCTTTTGAAAAATTGGGATATAAAAATTGGCGGTTCATAGGAATGCTAGGTCTCTTGAGTGGAGTATTAATTTTATCTTTTTACAATGTTATTGCCGGCTGGGCTTTTGGCTATGTAATTGAAATGGCAAAAAGTAATTTTGCTGTTGCAGACTCCTTTTCCACCTTTACTTCCGATGTATTTACTGTTGGTTTATATGGGTTTGTTTTCATGGGAATTACTGCCTTTGTAGTTTCTAAGGGGGTTTCAGGAGGTATTGAAAAAGCAGCCAAATTCCTGATGCCTACATTAATTATTATGATTATTGGTATAGCAGTTTACAGTTTCACACTGCCAAACGCCATTGATGGATTGAAATTTTATTTAATTCCAGATTTCAGCAAAGTTACTGGACAAGTAATTTTTAATGCACTGGGTCAAGCATTCTTTTCTTTGTCGTTAGGAATGGGTGCCTTTATCACTTACGGAAGCTATGTTGGAAAAAATGACAATTTAGTTTCTTCTGCCACTCTAATTACTTTGGCCGATGTTGGCATTGCTTTTCTAGCAGGGTTATTAATATTTCCATTAATAGGGTTTATGAGTGAAGGAAGCATGTTAAATGTTGGTCGTGGACCTGCTTTAATCTTTGTTACGCTTCCACAAATTTTTGGTCATATTGGTGGCGGACTAGGGTCTTTATTTGGAACCGCTTTCTTTACATTATTGTGTTTTGCGGCATTAACGTCGACGGTATCCTTATTGGAAGTTCCCGTGGCATATTTGGTTGACGAACGAAAAATGAACCGTAAAAAAGCCTCATGGTTAGTAGCTGGTACCATTTTCGTCATTGGAATTCCGTCCCTATTAAGTGCAGGCTACTCCCAATTTTTTACTAATTTCATTACCTACGTTGGGGCTGAATCTGCCACAGATTTTTTAAGTTTTATTGCCAATGTTGCCAATGATTCATTTTTACCACTAGGCGGTATACTGATTACCGTGTTTGCTTCTCATGTTTGGAAAAGAGAAAATTTACACGAGGAACTAGCCTTAGGAAACCCGAATTATCATCAATCGTGGTTAAAAAAATATTTGAATTTTGTTATGCCTATAATCGTCCCTATGGTATTAGGAATCGTTTTTATACTAACCATTTTGGTTAATTTCTTTGGATTTTAACATCCCTTAACGGTAGTGTTATATTTTTAAATTCAAATTTACTATTCAGACTAATTTGATTTTAAAAAATGATTAAAATCAATCTATTTTTACTACTTTGACGCCCTGTTGAGGATAGTGAAAATGGTTTACCCGAAAATAAAAATAGTAATTTTTGTAGGAGTGCTATTGTTCCAAATATTTGGAGTAAGCGCGCAACAAAATATTTACCACGCCTATTCCGAAACAGAACTTTTACCATCCAATATAATTCATGCCATGACACAAGATTCTGATGGCAAATATTGGTTTGTTAGTCAGAATGGAGTAATGACTTATGATGGGATCAGTTGGGATACTTTCCCAGACACCTTAGGTCTTCCAAATACTGAGTTTTCAATAATATCGACATTTAGTGATGGCAGCATAATAATTGTAGGTAAAAATACCTATAACAAAA
Organism: Cytophagales bacterium; assembly: GCA_024643485.1. Lineage (GTDB taxonomy): Bacteria > Bacteroidota > Bacteroidia > Cytophagales > Cyclobacteriaceae > JAHEMU01. Next base: position 3,166 of record JAHEMU010000091.1, on the reverse strand, counting down.
AGGTTGCGTGTACCTTTAAAAATAACACATGGAACATTCTTGATTTACCAGGGGAAGTAACCACTTTAGATCGTTTTCATGCTTTTGAAGATGATTCAGGAATTAACATCTTTCACAGTTCCGCGAACGATCTTTACTTTTATAATTCGAATGACAAGGTATGGAAATCCAAATTAAACCTGATGGGCATTTCTTATATTGAACCCATTCGACAAATTTTACATCACAATGATCAACTTCTGGTAGTATCTTTTACTTCTGTTTTGGGATTTGATAAAAACTTGGAGCCTATTGAAGATTACAAAGTCCCAGGGCTAAGCGACTACCGATTACATTGGCTTTATATTAGTGCAGATGAAGACACCATTATCGGTATTGCTCCGGAGAAATTGTTGATTAAAATTAAGGAGTTTCCCGTAAAGGAAGTGAATAGTCCTCAAACGACCATATCAAGTACAATAACCTACGGTAAAATTCAAATCAACAAAGGTACTATCTACTATACCTCAACCGGTCCTTTATACATGTACGATTTGAAGCGCGGTACCCAACGACAATTAACGGGCCACGGAGATCCATTATTACCCATGTGGACCGATTTCTTTTTGGATAAAAACAACGTCGTTTGGGTTGTAAACCTTCGAGGGATAAGCAAAATAAATTCTACTAATTTTGAGTTATACAGTACGATCCATGGGCTTTCTGAAGATGAAATTACCTCCATAGAACACCTTCCTAATGATTTTCATTTTTTAGGTCACAATCGAGGGTTTACCGTTTTTAAAGGAAATGAAGTTTATTGGATTTACAGATTTGAAAGCAAATTATCAACAAGAATACAAGAGGTTACAATGTATAATGACCATACCTTGTATGCTGCCGCCTCGACTAATGGACTATTAAAAATAAACATCAAAAATAAAACGGTGAAGTCCATCCCAACCCCTGGATTTGCCGGGGTTTTTTCCGTTAATTACTTTTCCGATTCCATTTATTTTAATGGCTACACAGACGTCGGAATCCTTTATAAAGAGAAATTAATCAACAGCAAAAAAGTAGGAACTGCTAGAAGAATATTTAAAACCAAGAGCGGTTTACCTATTTTAATGTCCCGACTAGGTTTGATTATCGATCCTTTTGGTGAAGATATTGTCTTGAATAGCACGAGTGATGATTTTAATATCTTTTCCCTTGCCTACCATAAAGACAGCTTATTAATGGCAACCATGGGAGGTTTATTTTCCTATGTAAATGGAGAAACAAAGTCTTATCCCATTGACAATCAATTTGTTCAAAGAGGAGTGTATTCTTTATTGTCAGATAGTTACGGTAATTTATGGGTAGGGACCTCCGAGGGAGTGTATCAAATTAATAATCATAAAATTATCAATCATTTCACATCATTGTATGGATTGATGGGGAATGAATCGAACCGAGATGCATTAAGCGAAGATAAGGAAGGGCGAATTTGGATCGGAACCAATCGAGGTCTTACTATTCTAGACCCAAGGACATTGAACGGAGTAAATACTAAACTTAATCCTTTTGTAAAAAGCTTATATTCCGGAAACAAAGAATTGAACCCTTTGGAAATTAATAAACTGAAATTTTCAAATAATGAAATTGAATTTGTCCTGGGTGCTTATCATTTCATAGATGAAAAAAACCTGGTATTCTCTTATCGTTTAGCTGGATTGGAGGAATCATGGGTGGAAATACCTTCCATTGAATTGTCGAAAGTCCGATATAACTTCCTCACTCCTGGTGAATATACTTTCGAATTTAAAGTAAAAGAAAGCCTTGGACCTTGGAGTGAAACCTATCAAACACATCCCATAATTATACTTAAACCATTCTATTTTCAATATTGGTTTATTCTAATAATTCTAACTGGAACTATATTCTTTATTACCTTACTTGTCCGTTTTTTTGTAATTAGAAGATCCAAGAATAAATTAGAACATTTATTAAACCTCAAAATGAAAGAGGTGCTAGCATATCAAGGCGAGCTTGAAAATAGAAATTCAGAGTTACAAACAACGAATACGGAATTAGATACCCTAGTTTATAGTATTTCACACGATTTAAGAGCCCCCGTACTTTCATCCTTGGGTTTGGTAAATATCTACGATTTAACTAACGACCCAGAAGAAAAGTCAAAATACATAGGATTGATTCGGAAAAGTATGGAGCGCTTAGACGGATTTATTCAAAATATACTTAAGATATCAAGGAATGCGAGATTAGAAATTAATAATTCTGAATTCAATCCTAAGATACTTTTAGAAGAAATTATCGATAGTCAACGGCATCGTGAGGAAGCTGCTAATATCAAATTTGAAATTAATTGTGCCATTGAAACTATTTCTACGGATCAGGAAAGACTTACCATGATCATGACCAATTTAATTTCTAACGCCATTATCTACTCCGATGTGAAAAAGGAACAAAGTGTTATTCGAGTGAATTGCAAAATGGAAGATGATTTATTGAAAATCAGTGTTTATGACAATGGTGTAGGAATTCACCCTAACTATATTAATGACATTTTCAAAATATTCGTTAGAGCAAATGAGGTGAAGTCAGGCTCTGGATTAGGCCTTTACATTACCCATCAGACCGCCCTTAAATTAGGCGCTGAATTATCTGTAAATTCTGAGTATGGTAAATGGACTGAATTTAGTATATTATTTTATCAAGGAACTAAAAATTAAACAATGAATTATAGACTCACATTTCTATTCGTAATTTTCTTTTCTGTTATAGTAAAAGCACAAATTAAAGCGGTTACTGAAGAAGGAAACGAAGTCATTCTATTTGATGATGGCACATGGGAATACGCTGATGACTCCTTTTTAGAAAATGAAATAAAATTAAACCCAGAAACTTTTACCAAGGATAACTCTTCCTCATTTTTACTAAAAAGCTCCGTGACCAATTTTGGATTTTATTTGAATCCAAAAGAGTGGAGTTTTACCAAAAATACTGAAAATACAGATGCCGAATATGAATTGAATTGGAAGAACGGTGATATCTATGGAATGATTATTAGTGAAGAAATAAAAATCCCCATCACCACCTTAAGAGAAATAGCGGTGAGTAATGGAAAGACTGTTTCCCCTGATATAAAAATTATAGAGGAAGAATACAGAAATGTAAATGGCCT
>JAHEMU010000090.1 GCA_024643485.1 Cytophagales bacterium | reverse complement strand
CACCGCCGGCAACACATACTTTGTCGCTAAGTGACCGTAACCAGCTTTGTGAAGAACGGTAACAAATATTTTATCGATTAGCCAAGTAAAAATCTTGTGAAGAAATAGTGACAAGAAGATAATGAAAAACATACCTGCATACTGCCATAAATAGAGCCCGAGATATCTTCCGTATTGCTTCTGGGGTAACCATTTCAGCAGCTTGTCTGTGCCATATGAATAGATACCACTATGCCAGTCATCAATTTTATTAACAGATTCTTTACTGTACTTCCACCCCCTTGAAGTCTTGACCAAATACAGTCCTGGAATCCCTTCACGAGAAATATAAAATCGTTTTTCGTTGGTTACTGAATCAATATAATTGGGATCCGTAGGCACCAAATCCATATCGACGTAAATCCCTTTTCCATCCAATACCTGCTTTAACTTTATAGCTAAATCTTGAGCGTCCTGTTTTGGGCTTGATAACTGAAGGCTATTTGCTGCCTTTTTAGGATTAAATGATTCATCCTGAAGATTTTCCAGGTGATTTTCAATGGATTTAAAAGGTGTTGTTAGATCAGAGTACTGCTTTATTTGTGAAAACGAATGCTCTGGAATAAAAACGAACCCTAAAAAAAGACTAAAAAATATAAATATTGACCTTATTCTCATAAGTTGAATAAATTTTATACTGGTTATTGGTTTCAGAGAATATCACTCCGATTTCAAATTTACTATTAATTGGGCTGTTGTTCAACAGCTTTCCGGAAGCATCATAAAGATAACTATACTCTTGTTCAGGGTCCGTTACCACATACAAACGTCTATTAGACCCAAAGCGGTAATACTGATAAATGAACGGAGTCGCACTAATAATGGCCTCTCTGAATTTTTCTTTACCCTCTTCGTCGCTAATTCTGAATTCTCCGATACTTTTTAATACAGAAACATATCCCCTATTTTGAATTTCGGGAACCATATAAAATTCACCTGCTCTCGTCGCCTGAAACAATTGCTGTTTCTTCACTTCTTTCCCTTCCAAATTAATCGTGGTTTCTTGACCTTCTTTAGTTAGGAATGAAAGGTTAGTAGAAGATAAATTCGCACCAACTTCAACCGCAAATTCCTTATTTACTGAAGGGCCAAGATCTACGGGGAATCCCTTTTGCAGCTCACCCCTTCTGTTATACATTAAAAATCTGCCTCTATCCTGAATAATCAAAATGCAGTCTTTACCTCTTACCCGAAGGTGCTCTGGCGCTTTCGCTAATCTTCCGCCGGTATCCAATGGCTTCCACCCTTCCAAATTTTTACCTGCCGCATCGTACATATAAACCTTACCTTCTATATCTGCTAAAACGAATCGGTAATTTTTGCTATTATCGTAATCAATCAAATTAAATCGATCTACCTTATAAGGCATTATTTTAGGAAATCCATCCACCATTTTTCCGTTTCTATCATATAGATATATCCCCGAATCCAGCGCAAACAAATACTGTAAATAACCATTTCTAAAATAATCGATTTGATGTATTTCTCCTTTTACCTTTCCTGATAAAGGAGTAGTCCATATTATTGAACCTGTCTGACTAATTAAACTAAGACCATTTTGTTCGTCCTGAACGATGATCTCCCATTCTCTTGTTTTATGGTTTCTTACAATTTTTGGTTTAGAAGAAACCGCCGCTGGCAAACTCACTGAAATGTCAGGGTCGATCTTTCTTCTTCTTGTAAATAAATCTGTTTTAGTAGGGTTTTGAGAGAGTACAACATTGGTATATACCTTCTGATCCGTTCTACTGAATTGAATGGCAGTTAAATCAATCTTTCTAAATGCATCTGAATTCGCTTCGAAATACTCCTTCCAGTCATCGTGAACCATGGACATCAGTAAATTCCATGAGCGACTAAGGTCGAGATAGATATTAACATTTGACTCCTGAATGGTGTTGGACATGAAATTATTTTTTTGAACCGACCTACCCCAAGTGCTTTCGGTTTCAATATCCAACAAAAGGGATTTTATTGCTTCCAATGTATTTCCCATCGCCACATACTGTCCAACCTGCGTAAAATAATAATAATCACTTTCGCCAAAATTGAAACTAGAAAATTTGGCGGGAAAATTCTTAAATGGAAGTTCCACAATTCTGTTCTCTCCAAAATTTTCAAAAAACAATGTATCTCCAGAAACAGCGACTTTTGCTCTTGCTAACTTTTCTAATTCTAGCACACTGTTTTCAGCATTTTTACCCTTTAAAAAATATACTTTATCTGCATTCTGCTGATCATCATGTTCAAAAACAGCCACTGCAAATTCCGAATCGAGCGATTGATAAAACGGAGCTAATTCACCTGTTTTTATGGTACTATCCGCTAGTTCCAAATACAGTGTATTTATGCAAATAGCCGTTTTTGAAGGGATGTAATTTTGTATTCCCGACGTTTTGGGAACTTTATTATACAAGGGAAATAAAAATTGATTGGATTCATTTGGATAGCTAAATCCATTCATCATCAAGAGCTTATCCTTAATAGTAACATCAAAAAATGCTGATTTTGCCACCTGGCTAAAATCATTGCTTATCTTTCTAGATTGTGGGGATAAAAACGCATCCAGCAATTTTGAGAATTGTGAATAATTGAAATAAAGATTCCCAGCATCATTTCTAATTCGGGTAGTAAAAAATGCTTCCGGGTTTTGCTCTTTAAAGCTTTTATAGTCGTTTTCTGATTGTTGTCTGACGACATCTTCCACCAAAAAAGGAGTAAAAGACCCGAACCAAAAATCATCGTCGGATGAAAAGGAGAATATCTTTTTTGATTTATTGGATTTAAGTTCAGAAATGCTGTATCCATTAAATTGTCGTTCTGAAAGTTGATAATCTCCAGAGCCAATAAATTTTTCAAAAATGGCATTCAGTGATTTATTGACGCCCTTTCCCCTTTTATCTAATAGAAATAACAAATCGAGATCAGAGCCAGAAACTGGAAAAACACCCACTAGCATATTTCCATCACTGATCATGTTATTAAAGGTTTCGTCACCTACTAGGCTGTCTAGAAGTTGGATGTTGGCCTCTGTTTCCACCCACTCGGCTAATTGCCCAAACGAGCTCCACCAATCGCTGCTATGTAATGCTTCCCAGCCCATCAAACCCGACTGCGGCTCGTACACCAAAGCGGTGTTTTGCGGGATTAGATTCCAAAGTGTTTCATCCGGGTCATTTACGCTTTTATCGTAGATATATATACCTACTACAGCGACAACAACAATGGATAATGTTATTAAAAGTGCCTTTTTATTCACAGGATTATTATAAAAATTCGTTTCCTTTTTTCTTTTTCACTTCTGCAAAAATCTTACGGAAGGTTCGTTCCTTATCTTTTTTACAGATCAAAATTGCATTTCCTTCTACAGCAATTAAATATCCTTTTAAATTACTCGCTACGATCAGTTGCTTTTTGCTCCCTTTAATCACGGAGTCTTTCACGTCAAAAAGCAAGGCATTGCCATCCACATAATTATTTGTCTCATCTTTTTTACCAAATTCATGTAGAGAGGACCAACTCCCTAAATCTGACCAGCCAAAATCGCCAGGGTAAACAAATACATTGGGAGATTTTTCCATTATCGCATAATCCACAGAAATCGGTTTGAATTGTGAATAGGCTAATTCGATATGTGCCTGCTCTTCAGTCGTATAGTAATAAGGAGTGACCTCATTGAATACCTCTGCAATTTCTGGTAAATATTCTTCAAAAGCGTTTTTGATGGTCGATGCGCTCCAAACGAAAATTCCAGCATTCCACAAGAAATCACCACTTTCAACAAATTTCTTTGCCAAATCCAGTTCTGGTTTTTCAGTGAAAGTTTTTACTTTTTTCAGTTCATTCTCATGATCTAGAAATTGGATATAACCATAGCCCGTTTCCGGCTTGTGTGGTTTGATTCCCAAAGTGATTAATTTATCTGAAGTTGCCGCTTCATTAATGGCCATTGAAACCATTTCTAAAAATCGCTGTTCATTAAATATCGCATGATCTGAAGGGGCCACAATACATATAGCATTGGGGTCCTTTTTTAAAATTTTGTAGGTGGCGTAAGCAATGCAAGGTGCCGTGTTCTTACCTACTGGTTCACCCAAAATTTGGTCATGGGTTAGATCGGGCAATTGTTGCTGAACCAGGTCCCGATATCGTTCATTTGTGACAATTAGAAAATTTTCTTTGTCGCAAATTCCCGAAAATCTTTCATATGTAAGAGTTAGGAGACTTTTGCCTATATTTAGGATGTCAAGAAACTGTTTTGGCTTCTTTTCTCTACTCACTGGCCAAAATCTACTGCCTATCCCACCTGCCATTATTACTACATATATATGTTTTTTCATGCTATACGATTCCTTCTTTTAATAAGTCGTGAAGATGTACAAAACCTATCACTTTTCCATCTTTTAACACAATTACCTGAGTGATTGAATTACTTTGCATCACCTCAAGGGCGGTCACTGCAAAGTCTCCGGAATGCATCACTTTCGGGTTTTTACTCATGATATCTGAAGCGATTTTGCCCTCCATTTTTTCTCCATTCTGAAGCATTCTTCGCAAGTCACCATCTGTAATTATCCCAGCCAGATTACCATCATTATTAATAACGGCAGCGCATCCTAAACGTTTGGACGAAATTTCCAAAATCACATCCTGTAGCGCTGAATCCATGTTTACGATTGGCTTTTCATTGTGCACCACCAAATCATCAACGGTCAAATACAGCCTTTTCCCAAGTGCTCCTCCGGGGTGAAAACGCGCAAAATCTTCACTGCTAAAATTCCTGGATTTCAATAAACAAACGGCTAATGCATCGCCCAAAGCCAAATGCACCGTTGTACTGGTAGTGGGCGCCAAATTATTCGGACAAGCTTCATCCTCTATGGTGCCGTTCAATACAAAATCTGCCTGTTTTGCTAAGTAAGATTCTACATTACTTACTAACGCAATAAGCTTAACATTTGCTCGTTTTATCAGTGGTACTAATACTTTAATTTCAGGAGTATTTCCACTTTTCGAAAGACATATGACGATATCATCGCTTGTGATCATCCCCAAATCACCATGTATGGCATCGGCAGCATGCATAAATAAAGAGGGTGTTCCTGTACTATTAAAGGTAGCAACCATCTTATTGGCAATAATTGCGCTTTTACCTATACCGGTTACCACTACTCGACCCTTTGTAATTAAAAGCTCATTTACACATAACTCGAATTGATGATCGATAAAATTAGCTGTTTTTTTGATCGCATTTGATTCGTTTAACAAAACATCTTTGGCGATTTTTTGGATATTTATTTGTATATTCAAAAGCCCTGTTGTTTAAATTGTGAGTACTTCGCCGTAAAGATAAAAAAACGCGGGGAATAAAAAGTAAAACCTATGATGGTGGTAGAAGAGAAGGACATATTGAGAGTCCAATTAAAGGAAGTTTTCGGTTACGATCAATTTCGCGGTAACCAAGAGGTAATTATCCGTAATATCTTATCGGGTAAAAATACCTTTGTAATAATGCCTACCGGGGCCGGTAAATCGTTGTGTTATCAATTGCCTGCAATTACTAGCAATAAACTGGTTGTGGTGATCAGCCCGTTAATCGCATTAATGAAAAATCAGGTGGATCAATTAAACGCTTTTGGCGTTAATGCTCAATTCCTTAATTCAACCTTATCCAAGACTGAAATAAACAGGGTGAAAAAAGGATGCCTTGATGGTCATATCAAATTACTTTATGTCGCTCCTGAATCACTCACCAAGGAAGAAAATGTTGAGTTTCTGAAAAAGACAGATATCGCTTTCGTCGCGGTAGATGAAGCCCATTGTATTTCGGAATGGGGACATGACTTCAGACCTGAATATCGTCGAATAAAAAGCATCATCGATCAGATTGGCAACCTGCCTATCATTGCTCTAACCGCTACAGCAACTCCTAAGGTTCAGCAAGATATTCGCAAAAATTTAACTATGGACGATGCCGACACTTTTATGTCGTCATTTAATAGGAAGAATTTATATTATGAAATAAGACCGAAAAAACACACCAAAAAACAACTCATAAAATTTATGAGTGAAAACAAAGGGAAAGCAGGTATCGTGTATTGCTTAAGCCGGAAAAAGGTGGAAGAAATTTCGGAATTACTTAGAGTGAACGGTTTTAAAGCGGCTCCTTACCATGCAGGTCTAGACGCTAGCGTTCGCGAGGCTAATCAGGATGCATTCCTAAATGAAGATATCGACATTATCGTGGCAACCATTGCTTTCGGTATGGGAATAGATAAACCAGACGTTCGCTTTGTGGTGCATTACGATGTGCCTAAATCTCTCGAGGGCTATTATCAGGAAACTGGAAGAGCCGGTAGGGATGGCCTCGAAGGTAATTGCATTATGTTTTACTCACATAATGACATCAATAAACTCGAAAAATTTAATAAAGATAAATCGGTAACTGAAAGAGAAAACGGCAAAGTCCTATTACAGGAAATGACCTATTTTTCTGAATCTCCTGTTTGCCGAAGACGATTGTTACTCCATTATTTCGGTGAAGAGTTCGATCAGGATAACTGCGGGGCTTGCGATAATTGCTTACGTCCAAAAGATCAGTTTGAAGGTAAAGAATATATCCATCACGTACTTGAAGCCGCTAAAATGACGGGTGAGCGTTTTGGCTTAGAACATTTAAGTGATGTTTTAACTGGGAAATCCTCGAATTATGTAAAGTCCTATAGTCATGATCAACTCGAAATATTCGGGATAGGTAAAGCAAATGACGTGGAATTTTGGAAATCAATCATTCGACAAACCTTGGTTTATGATTTCCTTAAAAAGGATATTGACAATGTAAGTGTCTTTAAACTCACTGAAAAGGGGGAGCAATTTATCTCCACCCCTTACTCTTTTACCTTGGCAAAAGACCATGTTTATGACACGGAAACTACCCATGAAGAAGAAAACTACGATCGCCCTCCAATTAACACCAAGGCGTACGACGAGGTTCTATTTGAACAATTAAAGGCCCTTAGAAAGTCCCTCGCTAAAAAGAAAAACCTACCTCCATACGTCATCTTCCAAGATCCTTCCCTAGAAGAAATGGCGACCATTTACCCTACCAACAAAGATGAATTAGCTCAGATAAACGGAGTGGGAATGGGAAAAGTAAATAAATTTGGAAACGAATTTATTGCAGCCATAAAAGAATATGTGGAAGAGCACGACATTACCACTGCCGCAGATGTTGTTGTTAAATCTTCGGTCAATAAATCGAAGATGAAAATTTACATCATTCAGCAAATTGACAGAAAAGTGGATTTGGAAGAAATTGCTGAAACAAAAAATATTTCATTTGACGACCTGTTAGTGGAGATTGAAAATATTTGTTATTCCGGCACTAGATTGAACCTGGATTATTATCTCGAACAAATTTTAGACGAGGACAAACAGGAAGATATCTATGACTATTTCATGAATACCGAAACCGACAGTATTGAAGAGGCACTTGATGAGCTTTCTGAAGATTATTCCGAAGATGAAATTCGATTGATGAGAATCAAATTCATGTCAGAAATAGCAAATTAGTCTTCTATAATCATCTCCTTTTCCTAACTTTGAAAGGAATTTTAAGGAGATTATTTTATGGGATCTAACATAATGGTTCTTGGGAGCGGTGGAAGAGAACACGCACTTGCCTGGAAAATCGCTCAAAGCAAACACTGTGAATCACTTTTTGTCGCACCGGGTAACCCTGGTACTGCATCGTTCGCGACCAATATTGCGCTAGCAGTTAATGATTTTAATGCTATAGCTGAATTCATATTGGACAATAACATTTCTCTGTTAGTTGTCGGTCCGGAAGATCCATTAGTAAATGGTATTAAAGATTACCTACTCGAAATAGAAGGTTTGGAAAAGCTTAAAATTGTTGGCCCGGGAAAAGACGGCGCGCAATTGGAAGGTAGTAAAGATTTTTCTAAGCAATTCATGCTGAAACACGGTGTCCCAACCGCATTTTCTGAAACTTTCACAAAAGAAACCATAGAAGAAGGCCTAAAATATCTTGCCGAGCAGAATGGCCCTTTTGTTTTAAAAGCCGATGGATTGGCAGCTGGGAAAGGGGTAATTATCACTGATAATCTACAAGAGGCTCAGAAAAACTTAAAAGAAATGCTTTTGGAATCTCGGTTTGGCGCGGCCAGTGACCGAGTACTCATCGAACAATATCTGGATGGTATAGAATTGTCCGTTTTCGTATTAACTGACGGTGAAAACTATGTCATTTTACCAGAAGCAAAAGATTATAAACGTATAGGAGAGCAAGACAGCGGGCCAAATACCGGCGGTATGGGTGCTATTTCGCCCGTGCATTTTGCCCAAGGCGACTTTTTGAAAAAAGTTGAAAAACAAGTGGTTAAACCTACTATTGCCGGACTCAAAAAGGACGGTATTGATTATAGAGGTTTTATCTTTATTGGATTGATGAATATCAAAGGAGACCCCTTTGTGATTGAATATAACGTGCGTATGGGTGACCCAGAAACAGAAGCCGTAATTCCGCGCATTGAGTCTGACCTTGTCGAGTTATTAGAGGCTTGTGCTTCAAGAAATTTAGCAGGAAAAACCATTCAAATCACTAAAAAAACTGCGGCGACGGTAGTGATGGTGGCCGGAGGTTATCCCAATGAATATGAAAAAGGAAATGTCATTTCTGGCCTTGGAGAACATGACAAAGGAATCATTTTTCAAGCAGGAACTAAAAGTGTAGGCGGGGATATTGTCACAAATGGTGGAAGAGTACTCGCTGTTACCTCTTTCGGAGGGAATCTTCAGGAAGCACTTAAAAACTCTTACGACAGAATGGAGGGAATCCAATGGAAAGATGTATATTTCCGAAAGGATATTGGTCAGGATTTGTTGAATTATAAAAATTAATATGGCTTGTGCATCGTGTGTAAGTGGCTCTACGGCTGGTTGTAATAATAATGGAGGGTGCGCCACAGGTGGTTGCAATAAAATGAATGTGTTCGACTGGCTAACAGATATGAC
>JAHEMU010000089.1 GCA_024643485.1 Cytophagales bacterium | reverse complement strand
CCCAGTAGTATATTTTCTAGGGGTAAATTCACTCCTAATGGTATAATCCAATCCGCCCCAACCGTCTCCTCGGTTACATCCTGCTTGAGCAACAAAGTTAGGAACAACTCGATGAAATTTTATGCCATTATAATATCCCGATGCGGCTAAGTTTAAAAAATTAGCTACTGATCCTGGCGCTTCTGAGCTGAAAAGTTGAATTTTAATATCACCTTCAGAGGTGTGTATAACGGCGTATTCTGTGTCGTTTAGCCCACTAATGAATACTAAATCGAGAGGATGATTAAACCCCGTATTCTCAGGGGTATATTCTTCATTATTTATTTTGCTTTGCAGCCGCTTTATTGCTTGAATGGCCTCAACATCAGAAGCATTAGTTAAATTTTGAAGCGTATTATTTAGAAAATCGGTTGATCCAATGAGTGGCAAAAGTCCTAATTTCTCGTTTGCCAATTCAGATGCAGAAACAGTTACTAAAGCTAGATCACCAGTTTCAATCGCTTTTTTGAAAATTTCTGTAAATTCCAATTTTAGTTCGTCTGGAAAATGTTCATTTTCAATAATTTCAGCCAAACAAGTAATTGCAGATGAGCTTATATTTTTGCTTTTGGCATCGAACATTTCTGTTACAACAAAAGGGTAGCTTGTTATGTGATATTGAAAAATGGATAAAATGGCACTTTTATCGTAAGAATCATTCGAAAGTTGATATTCGTCTTTCAATTGCTGAGCTAGAGAATCAGACGGAAAAACCATCATTTTCTTTTTCTGTAATGCTCTTTTTGCGCGCCAATGGGTGGAGCTTGAAATATATAAATCCAATGTCTTTTCAGATGAGTCGTCAAATGTTCGGATAATCAAATCTGAAGCAGCAACCGCTACTTGAGCGTTGGGATGGGATAATAAAGAAGTTAAAATTTCAAGTGAATCGACATTGATTTTGTTTTTTATCGCATTTAAGGCATTAATCTTAACTCGATCATCCACATCTCTAAAAAGATCAATCAGTTTATTTTGTGCTATTTGATCTGTTGAAAATCCGAGGATTGATGCTATTTTCATTCGGACATCAGGGCTTTTCTCGAAAGTAGCAAATAAAGTAAGGTCCTCGAGGTACGGTGTGGAATCTAATCCTCGTAAACGGGATAAAAACTGAGCCGCTGCATGACGGACATCGAATGACTCTTCAGGATTCAGTGATTTAATGGCTAATTCTACACCCACTAAATCGTATACATTTCTAATTCCTGCATAATACATTCCCCAAAGTAACCCTTCTTTTTCCGGTTCATTTTGAGGGGAAAATAAATACAATTTAGAAATTGAAGTCGCAGGAATACATTTTCCAATTGCTTCAAGAATAGACTGTTTGACTAAGGGCGACGTTTCTTGCTCTAGTGCATCAAATAACAATTGGGACGCCAAGGAATCTCGAGTTTGACCCAGTGCAAAAGCAGCGCTGTTTCTTACCTCGACATCTTGTTCTTTAAGGAGAATTGAAAAAAGTTTTTGAATAATCGCGGTGTCCTGAACAGAACCCATCGCAATTAAAGCCTGTTTTCTAATTTGTGGATCTGGATGATTGAAAAACGTCAATAATTCAGTGGTATTTCGCTCATCTTGAAGATTAAAAAGTTGAAGATGTATCGAATCACCTAAATATTGAGCAGTTTCATGCGGTTTATTATTTGAATTGCAGGAAGCAATCAATATAATAATACATAACTGAAGTAGGAGAACATTAATTCTCCAGTGAGGGAAGTGTTTTTGCAATTTCAACAACATCATCAAAGTTTACACCGGCTTTTTTAACAGAATACAATAAAAATCTTACTTCTTTTGGATGAACTTCTCCATCTGATTCAGATAATTTAATAAGCCATGCAAAAGCCCTAGTTTGATGCGCAACAGTACATTCACTGATTAAATCAATACCTTTTTCGTAAATCTCTCTTTCAGATAAATTTTCAACATCATCCATAAACTCATCGTAAATTGAATCAGAAGCATTTTCGTGCTTTTGAATTGATTCTAAGGCATAAAGCTCGTCTTCATCAATAACGCCATCGGCGCTAATAATTAGATGGATTAAATACAATAATCCGCGATGATATTTTTCCAGGTTATCCATAATTATAATAGTAAACTTAAATATATAAATTTATTAACTAAAATAAATAAGCAGGCGCTAATTCATCATTTCAATCCCCATTTTTTTCATCAAAACGGTCGCATTGAATGATTGGCAAACGCCCTGTTTTATTTTATAATCAAAAACTAGTTGTCCTTCTTGTATATAGCTATCGAAATTAAAGTTTTGGATATAAGGATATTCACTTGCCAATTTACCTAATTCCACATCGTGGGTAGAGATTAACCCTAAAGAGTTGGTCTTTGCAAGTTGATGTATAAGCGCTTCTGCTCCAGCGTGTCGATCTGCAGAATTTGTGCCTTTAAGAATCTCATCTAACATAAAGAACACAGGCCTTTTGGTTGTTTCTAATAAATCAATGAGCCCCTTAATTCTTTTTAATTCAGCGTAGAAAGAAGAAATACTTTCGTCTAAATTATCGCTTATTCTCATGCTGGTATATAGCTCAAATACTCCAATTTCTAATGATTTGGCACAAACCGGACTCCCAATCAATGCCAAAACGGAATTTATCCCCAAGGTTCGTTGGAAAGTGCTTTTTCCAGACATATTACTTCCTGTGATTAGAGCGATATTTCCAGTATTCTGAATAGAAAAATCATTGCTAATACGCTTTGAGGCTGGAATAAGTGGGTGGCCAATCTCTTTTCCTGCTAACATTGCCGAATGGGTGTGAATGACTGGAAATTCAAATTCGGGATTCGCATAGGCAAATCCTGCCAAGCTATTCAAAGATTCAATGTTGCTAAGTGCAAGAATCCAACGCTCAACCTGTTCGCCGTTTTTCTTTTTCCATTGATCTAATCTATTTAGTAAATGAAAATCAAACATCAGGATAACGTTTAAAAGGGCAAAAAATACATTGGCCCGAGAGTTTATCCAGTCCAATAAGAATTCAATCTTTTTAATTTCAATACTGGCAGATTCAGTTTCCTTAGTGAAAAAGGAATTTTTTAGCTCTTGTAATGAGACGCTATTAAATTGGGTATTTTCTACTTTGTTAATCAGTCTCGAATAACTTTTAAGCAGTTTGTAACTTTCAGAAGTGGTTTTAGAATGTTCAAGGAGCTCCCCAAAGATTTTTTTCAGTAGAAAGCCGTTGAATACTAAATCAGCTAAAACTACATACCCACTTATTAAGTCAAGGAAATAACAACTAAGTAGTAAAATTGAAATAAGACTTAACCCATAAATGAGAAAAAGGGGTAAACGAAAGCCTTTTTCTTGTTTATTTTTAAGGAAAGTCATTACCCGTTGATTATGCTTACGATCTGAATTTATATGTAAGGCGAGGGCCTGCAAATCAAGTCTCCATTCATGAAGAGGCGTCAATTCTTTCACCGCTTCTTGTCGTTGATGAATTTCTTTGATTTCTGGAAATGGGGATGTAAGCCAATTAGCCAGAAAATCTTTGCCTGTAATGGTGGCCGTTCGGTTGAGTAATTGAAAAAGAGAATGTTTCCCAAAAATATCAAGATCTGCACTGTAGGGATGACTTGCTGATCCAAATTCTTCACCGGTATCAAATTGATCCCAATTAAAGTCTAGACGATCGATTTCATCTTGATTTAACTTAGAGAGAAAACGATTATGGTCTCTACGAAATTTTAATTTGTTATGAATGTTGATTAATACTCCGAAAAGAAAGGGGTAAATCAAGCCAACCAAAATTAGCACCGTCCCGTTTCGGTTATTCGCCCCAATAACAAAAATGGTAATTGCCAAAAGGGTAAACACAATGCGTAAAGTACTTAGTGCTTTTGATTGATTCTCCAGTTTTAAATATTCCTGGTGAAAGTTTTTTGATGACGTTGAAAATGTATCTCTTATCAATGGACTTTAATTTGGCTTTAAATTAAAACAAAATACCTAAATTACAGGGCATAAAACCTTATTACTTTATGATAAATCGCATGAACTTCTTTAAAATTGTCATCATTGGATTAATCTTAATTCCTTCTCTTGTTCTGGCTCAGCCCGATAAAAAGGTGTTAAATGAAGTAACTAATCGCGAACTAAATCAAAGTTTATCGACCCTCATAGACTTCTTGAAAATTCCAAATGATGCAAATTTTCCAAGTCATGTTTCTGAAACAATGAAATGGGTAAAAACATCTTTTGAATCTCGGGGTTTTCAGGTAACTATCTTACCTACAGAGGGGAAACCGCTTCTAGTTGCGGAAAGTAAAATTAAAGGAAAAAATACTCCCACGGTAATGTTCTATGCACATGCTGACGGTCAGCCGGTAGATTCTTCCAAATGGTTTCAGGATAGCCCTTACCAACCTGTTTATAAAAAATGGGAAAATGGAAAATGGGAAATTTTTGAAAGGAAAGCATCGAATGAATTACCCAATGACGAGTGGCGGATATTTGCGCGTTCTGCCTCTGATGATAAATCACCAATTGTGATGTTTTTAACTGCCTATGATATATCGGTTAAGGAAAAGTTTAAAAGGAATTACCATATAAAATTTGTTGTGGATTTTGAAGAGGAGCAAAGTTCATTGGGACTGAGAAGTTCGGTTTCAAAATATGCTTCGGAATTGGCCGCAGATCAACTCATTATTTTAGACGGTCCGCGACATATTTCGAATTTACCAACGCTAACTTTTGGAGCGAGAGGGATAGCCACCATGCAATTGAAGGTATACGGTCCACGTTTACCGCAGCACAGTGGTCATTATGGGAACTACGCTCCTAATCCTGCCTTGCGTTTATCTCAATTGCTGGCGGGAATGAAAGATGATCAAGGTCGAGTAACTATTCCCGGATATTATGATGGAATTCAACTAGATGATGATGTAAAAGCGATATTAAATGCAATTCCAGATGATGAGACTGAAATAAGAAAGAAACTTGGAGTTGGTGGAGCCGATCAGATTGCCGAAACCTATCAACAAGCACTACAGTATCCTTCTCTCAATATTCGTGGACTAAGTTCAGGTTGGGTAGAAAGCGAATCCAGAACCATTGTGCCTTCAGAAGCTATTGCAGAGTTGGATTTGAGATTAGTAGTCGAAAGCGACGGAAATCGAATGGTAGAGTTAGTGAGGAATTATATAGAAAGTAAAGGATATTATATCGTATCCGATGAGCCTACTGAAGCGGAAAGACTGGCTCATGATAGGATTATTAGGGTTCAATCGGATGTTTCATATGCAGCTTTTCGCACTTCGTTTAATACACCAATAGATCTGTGGCTCACAGGAGCTATGCAACGCGCCTTTGGGGCAGTTCCTATAAAAGAACGCACAGGTGGAGGGTCGGTACCGATATCTCCTTTTGTTAAAGAATTGCACATTCCTGCAGTTATTGTACCGACGGTAAATCGTGATAACAACCAGCATAGCCCGAATGAAAATATAAGAATTGGAAATTATCGGGAAGGAATTGTAACAATTTTGGCAATTTTGACCGAAAAGTTATAATAACTGTAATAATAGACGTAACGCGTGAACTAGGTTAGGAAGTTGCTTATATTTGCATCCTAATTTTAGAACTATGAATAAGAAGGTTATTTTAATGATTTTGGATGGTTGGGGAATTGCGCAAGATAAATCAGTATCTGCAATTGATCAGGCAAAAACCCCATATATCGATAGCTTATATACTCGCTTCAAACATAATAAATTGACAGCATCAGGTTTAGCCGTTGGCTTGCCTGAAGGTCAAATGGGTAATTCAGAAGTTGGACATATGAATCTGGGTGCAGGAAGAGTAGTGTACCAAGATTTAGTGAAGGTGAATAAGGCCGTTGATGAGAAAACTATTCGAGAGAATGAGGTGCTTAAAAGTGCGTTTTCACATGCTAAGGAGAAAGGAAAATCGGTTCATTTCATAGGCTTGGTAAGTGATGGTGGTGTTCACTCTCATGTGAATCACCTATTAGGTTTATGCGATTTTGCCCAAGATTCAGGGGTAGAAAAGTATTTTGTACATGCATTTACCGATGGCCGCGACTGTGATCCCAAATCAGGTAGTGGCTTTCTGCAACAAGTGGAAAATCACTTGGTTGGTTCAAATGGAAAAGTGGCGTCTGTAGTGGGAAGATACTTCGCAATGGATAGGGATAAAAGATGGGAAAGAGTGAAGTTAGCATACGATTTATTAGTCAAAGGAGAAGGCACTAAGATCCACTCTTCGGTGGAAGGAATTAATCAGAGTTATTCAGACGGGGTTACGGATGAGTTTATAAAACCGTTAGTTTGTGTTGATAAAAACAATCAGCCAATTGCCACCATAAATGAAGGAGATGTAGTGGTTTGTTTTAACTTCAGGACAGATAGAGGAAGGGAAATCACGATGGTTCTTACACAAGAAGACTACCCTGAATTTGGAATGAAAAAAATACCTTTGAAATACATTACATTAACGAACTACGATGACACATTTAAGGGAGTTGAGGTAGTATTTACTAAGGATAATTTGAACAATACCTTGGGAGAGGTGCTTGAGCAACATGGTAAAAAGCAAATTAGAATTGCGGAAACTGAAAAATATCCACATGTTACTTTCTTTTTCTCAGGAGGCCGTGAAACGCCTTTTAACGGGGAATCTCGTTTGCTTTGTCCTTCACCAAAGGTAGCAACCTACGACTTGCAGCCAGAAATGAGCGCATGGGATATCACAGATAAAATTGTACCCGAACTCAAAAAAGGGGAGGTGGATTTTGTGTGTTTAAATTTTGCAAATCCTGATATGGTGGGCCATACTGGCGTATTTGAAGCTGCGGTAAAAGCATGCGAAACGGTAGATAAATGTGCGGAAAAAGTGATTGAAACTGCATTAGAGAATAATTATGCTACGATAGTAATTGCAGATCATGGTAATTCGGATATGATGATTAATCCCGATGGCACTCCAAATACTGCACATACAACCAATTTAGTTCCATTTATTCTGGCAGATAATAGTTTTAAAGGCGAATTACTCGAAGGTAAATTGGGGGATATGGCTCCTTCAATATTATATCTAATGGGAATTACTCCTCCCGCAGAAATGACAGGAAATAATCTTATCAATTAAGAATTTAATCTATGTTGAAGTATAAAGGAAGAAGTTATTTTTCGCTCTTGTTCATTTTGCTAGCTGTGCTAGCGACTGGTTGTATTGATGCCACACCAAATAAGGTGAATAGTCAATATTTTAATATACAAAGCCAAATCTCTGAGGATATTAATAAGATGCTTGAACTTGGGACAAGGATCGAAAAATTGGCAAAAATTGATGAGAAATACGATTCCATAAGCTACCAACCCGACAGTTTACAGTGGGAAACAGAGTTGGAACTATTTAAAAAGGCATCAATTAATTTGCCACAATATCAAGATATTTATGAAGTTCAGGAATTACCTGATTCATCGAGCAATCTAAAATGGGTTTATTTTAAGGACACTACAAACATTTCAAAAGTGCCGGAAATGAGTCTATACTATCTTCCAAATTCTGATAAAATAGTAGAAGTGGTAATTGAATACAGAGAAGAAAGCGTGGGCTTCCTAACGGAGCGAACACTGAAATTATCGTACGACCAATATAAGTCGGAAAGGGTTCTCAAAAATTGGGAAATTGATGGCGTTCAAAAAATCCCCGGAATGGATGAAGTTTCATTTCATATAAAATCAAAAGTTATTTTTAATTAGGCACAATGGCAGAGGAGCAAAAGGAGAAAGTTAAACTTAATAAAGAGGGTTTTTCTAAAATTTTAGGGGTATTTCAGTACGTAATGCCATATAAATGGAAGTTTATTTTCGGATTAGTCTGTTTATTTATTTCCAGTTTTCTTGTGTTGGGGTTTCCTATTTTGTCTGGTAAATTATTAGATGTCGCTTCTGGTGAAGAAATGATTTTAAATGCAGGGGATTTAATAGGAAAAGTATCGGGATCAGGAAATCAGATAGTTATTCAAAATGTGACTCAGGTGGCTCTTCTCTTGATGGGTATTTTGATTATTCAGAGTGTTTTTTCTTATATTAGAGTATACTTATTTGCGATTGTCAGTGAAAAATCGATGGCAGATTTGCGGACAAGTTTGTTTAGCAAAATGATTCATCTTCCAATGAAGTTTTTTGATAATCAACGAGTTGGCGATATGATTTCACGGCTTACGTCGGATATTTCAATCATTCAAGAGACTTTTTCAATAACAGCAGCAGAGCTTTTCCGCCAAACTACGGTATTGATAGCGGGAGTGGGAATTATATTTGTTTTGGTGCCTGATTTAGCCTTGTTTATGTTGGCTATATTCCCTCCAATTATCTTGATCACCGTTTTCTTTGGAACTTCTATTAGAAAACTTTCAAAGAAATCTCAAGAACACTTAGGTAATACGAACGTAATTGTAGACGAAACCCTTCAATCCATTCTGGTAGTTAAGGCATTTACCAATGAATTTTTTGAAGTGAGTCGCTACAGAAATGCGATGAAGAATACGATTCGTGTAGCGTTGAAGGCAGCTAAATATAGAGGTGCATTTATATCCTTTATAGTATTTGCCTTGTTTGGGGCTATTGTGGCAGTTATGTGGAAGGGTGCCAGCTTAGTGAATGAAGGGGTGATTACTTCAGGTGATTTAGTGACATTTGTTTTAGTGACCATGTTTATTGGTGCTTCTATAGCAGGATTGGGCGATATGTACGGACAATTACAACGAGCGGTTGGGGCCTCTCAGCGCGTGTTAGACATATTATATGAGGATTCAGAACCTCTTCAAAAGCAAGAAGCAGTCCCTTCAATAAACGGAGAAATAACATTTGACGATGTTTCATTTAAATATCCCGAAACTAATAAAACGGTATTAAAGAACATCAGCTTTAAAGTAGGAAAAGGACAACGAATGGCCCTTGTAGGCCCAAGTGGAGCCGGTAAGTCTACTATTATACAATTGCTGATGAGATTTTATGAACCGTCCTCAGGAAGTATAAAAGTGGATG
>JAHEMU010000088.1 GCA_024643485.1 Cytophagales bacterium | reverse complement strand
CATTTTTTATGTAAGCGGTATTTTATAACAAAGTACTTTACCGTATTTTCAAACAATTAAAATCAGCCATTATGAAAAATAAATACTTATTAATTTTAATATTTTTTGGATCAATTGGAGGAGTATTCCCTCTTTTTGCCCAAACATCACAAGCAACGCTTACAAAAGGGTTTCATTTTAGAGAAATTGGCCCAACCAGGCAATCGGGAAGATTTGTGGATTTTGCCGTTGTAGAGTCAAATCCAAAAGTCTTTTATGCTGCAACTGCTTCAGGCCATTTATGGAAAACGGAAAATAATGGAATTTCTTTTTCTCCATTATTCGAAGATCAAAGCGTGTACTCCATTGGAGATGTTACAGTAGCTCCTTCTAACCCTGCTATCGTTTATGTGGGAAGTGGAGAGGCAAATAACTCCAGAAGTTCATATTTTGGAAATGGAGTCTATCGTTCTGATGATGCTGGTAAATCTTGGAAGCATTTAGGCTTAGATGAATCGCACCATATTGGTCGAATCGTAGTCCATCCAGAAAACCCGGATATACTGTATGTGGCTGCATTAGGGCATTTATATTCAGATAATCCGGAACGAGGTTTATATAAATCGTCAGATGGAGGGAATTCGTGGAAAAAAGTATTGGATATCGTTGTAAAGGGAAAAAACATTGGTGTTGTAGACGTAGTCATGCACCCTTCAAATCCTCAGGTGTTATTTGCCGCTACTTTTGATAAAATAAGAACTCCTTGGACCTATAATCCAGGCGGCCCCGGTTCTGCTATCTATACCTCAACAGATGCAGGGGAAACTTGGAAAAAGGTAGCCGGTGGACTCCCTGAAGGGTTTCTAGGAAGGATAGGAATTGATATTTCTACTAAAAATCCTAATGTAATGTATGCCAATATCGAAAATGTGAATGTGCCTGGTATGAAGGATAAGGATCGACTAAAACAATTGATAGATGGTATTCCTTTAGGAAAAGATCAAAAAGAGGTGGGCGATGAAATGTATCGATCCGATGATGGTGGTGTTACTTGGAAAAAAGTTTCCCCAGACGGTGAGGATATTGGAGGGGGACCAGCCTATTATTATCAACAAGTGAGAATTGATCCAAACGATGAAAATCATGTATATGTTTTGGGAATTCAGGTTTGGGAAACCAAAGATGGTGGTGAGTCTTGGAAAACGGCTTTTAGATTCGGCGGGGATAATCACGCGATGTGGATTGATCCTAAAGATTCGAAACACTTTATTTTAGGATATGACCATGGGTTGGGAATTACCTATGATGGAGGTAAAAATTGGTATCACCCCGATGAATTGTCTTTGGCTCAATTTTATGCCATTGGAGTAGATATGGAACGACCATATAATGTTTATGGAGGTATTCAAGATAATGGTTCAATTAAAGGACCTTCAACAAAAAAAGATGGGTCAAGTATTCGAATGGAAGATTGGAAAAGAACTGGTGGTGGTGATGGTATGTATAATGTGGTAGATCCATCGGATAGTAGATGGTTATATAATGAATCGCAATTTGGGTCTATATCCCGAATGGATCAAGTTACCGGTGAATCGAAAGGTATCGGTTATCAGGATAAAGATATGCGTTGGAATTGGAATGCTCCAATATTAATTTCACCTCACAACTCATCAACTATATACCACGCTGGTAATAAAGTAGTAAAATCCCAAAATAGAGGAGAGTCGTGGGAAGTTATCAGTCCTGATTTAACAACTAACGACGCAGCAAAAATACAGGGTACAGGAAATATCCAATATTCAACTATAACCTCCTTGGCGGAATCACCCATTCAATCAGGTGTGTTGTGGGTAGGAACGGATGATGGAAATGTTCAGCTATCAAAAGATGGTGGTAAAACGTGGACGTTGTTGAATGCGAATATTAAAGGAAATCCAGGGTACTGGGTAAGCCGAATTGAACCTTCAAATCATTTCGCGGGTACTGCCTATGTTACCTACACAGGATATAGACGTGATGATTTTAAGCCTTTTATCTATAAAACTCAGGACTTTGGACAAACCTGGACCAACCTTGGAAAAGGTTTGCCAATGGGTTCAATTAATGTGGTACGAGAAGGAAGGAAAAATCCAAATTTATTGTTTGTAGGTAGTGATATGGGCTTAAATGTTTCTACTGATGGTGGTAATAATTGGACTCCTTTTGATAGCAATATTCCAAAACAACCCATTCATGATTTAATTATTCATCCGAGAGAGTTGGATTTGGTAGTCGCTACGCATGGAAGAGGTATTTATATAACAAATATATCCTCACTAGAAGAGTCAGATGAAACCACTCTTTCTACCAGTTTTACATTGTTTAATGTTCGTGATAAAATACAGTATATGTATGCTGGTGACAATAATTCTGCCTCAACAAATTTTGATGGTGAAAGCGAATCATCCGGTCAGGTTATAACCTTTTATTCAAAATCAGAGCAAGCGGGACTTACATTTTACGTGTACCAAGGCAGTACAGTAATCGATGAAATTGCTGTTAATGCTAAAGAAGGTATGAATTTCATTAATTGGAATATGCAAAAAAGAGAACGATTGAGAACTCCAGAAGAAAAGGCTAGTTATTTAGAACGGGCAGAACGTTTTAAGCAATACGCGGGTGAAGCGAGGTATAAGCAAATGGTAGCAGGTGCTGATTATATCATGTCTCAAGTAAGTACAGGTACTTTTAAAGTCAAGGTCGTCGTCGATGGCAAATCATATCAAAAAGAATTTAATATTTTAGCAGACGAATGGTCGGATAAATAATACATTTAATACGTAAAATAGAAAAAGAGCACTTTTCGGTGCTCTTTTTCTATTTATATAAATTTGCGTTTATAAAAATCGGACCGTTACTTGATTTGATCCTTCCCTTAAACTTCCTGTTGATTTAATTTTCGTGGAGAGAAGCGCGTCCACTCTAACATAATAATTTCTTCCAGGATCCAGCCCAATCACTAGAATTTCCCCATAGTAATCAGTATATACTAATGGAGTTATTGGATAGATTAGATTTTCAGCATCGTATTCAGTTTCAAATACCTGAACGGGCAATCCTTCTCGCGGATTTCCTGACAATAATCCTTGTACAGAAATTAATAAATCTGCTTCATAATAATAATATTCACGGCATGAAGAACCTCCTATCAGCCCTATCAACAGAAGCAGCGGTAATACGGTAGTTTTTAATCGTTTCATGACCTTTTTTTTTCTTAAGAGAAAACCAAAACCGTGCCAAACAATAGTTGAAATCCACTAATTTAAAATGAGGTATTTCAATTATTTATATACTAATTGATTGATATTGTTAATTAAAAATTTTGAAAAATTAAATTATATATAATAATTATATAAAAAATTATATGATACAACTATGTATAACACTACCGAGCAATTAATCATAATGACGGGTTTACTCAAGGAGCAAATCCGTAAGGAAGATCAAAAAAGAGTTGAAAATGTGGAACAAAAACTCAAAGAGTTATCAGCGACCCTAAACCTAATGACCATCACAGGTAATCCTCGGCATTTTCCCGATTATCTAAAAGTGATGAATGCAATGGCCAATGAAATCCATCACGAATTTAATGGGGTTTTATCAAATGAGAATTCAGAAATTGAAAATCACATTTTAAAACTAAAAGGAGAAATAAAGGATTATCTTCGCTATCAGCAATTGAAAAGTATTTTAATTATTCACTAATTACTGTTTTGATTTTGGCTGAATTTATTTTTTGTTAATTTCAAGGTCATGAGTAAAGATGAATTAATAAGCGAAGTGGAGCAGCTCAAGGAGCAGCTCACCGGGGATATGTTTCAAGATATGGACATAAAAGACAAAATTCATAACCTCGAAATGCAAATTAAGGGAACAAAACCAATGGATTCTTCGTTCGATTGTGTTGGATGTGGCTCCTAAATAAACGATTATCCATTTTATTTCCTTATACATTTATATAAAATAGAGTGGGCTTTATTCGGCCTAATCAACTGATTTTAGTATTTTTACTAATTATTATTTTCGAAATGAAGTATATAAATGTAGAGTGCAGTGATCGAATTTGTACCATAGTATTAAATCGACCCGACAAGCGTAATGCCTTAAATTTTCAATTGGTTTCTGAACTCAGAGAGGCTTTGAAAAATGCTTCTACAGATGATAAAGTAAAGGTGATTATCATTAAAGGGAGTGGAAATACTTTTTGTGCGGGCGCTGACTTAGCCTATCTTCAACAATTACAGAAAAACACCTATGAGGATAATTTAGCCGACAGTGAGCATTTGATGCAATTATATTATTCCATTTATACCATGGATAAAATAGTTATCGCCCAGGTAGAAGGATTCGCTATTGCTGGTGGCGTTGGTTTGGCTACTGTCTGTGATTTCGTTTACGCTTCCTCTGATGCTGTTTTTGGTTATTCAGAGGTGAAAATTGGATTTGTCCCAGCAATTGTGATGACGTTTTTGCTGCGTAAAATTGGCGAAACTCATGCAAGAGAATTGCTGCTTACTGGAAACCGAATTATTGCTAGCAAGGCGAAAGAAATCGGCATGATCAATGAAGTATTTCCTTTAGATCAATTGAGTAATGAGGTCTTAAAGTTTGCGGATATGTTATGCAATCAAAACAGTGGACAATCGATGGCACTTACTAAGCAAATGATTGCGGCCATTCAAGCAAAGGACTTGTCTACTGCTTTGCATTATGCAGCTGAAAAAAATGCAAGGGCGCGAAGTTTTGTCGATTGTAAAAAAGGAATAGAAGCATTTTTAAATAAAGAAAAAATTAGTTGGTAATAAATAGTGTCTATGATTAAACTTTTACTCCGTTATAATTCTATTCTATTTTTTATTTTTATTTCGTCGATTATCACCCATCCTTTGAGTGTATTTGCGCAAGCAGATCATTATGAAAGTATTGTTCTCGATAATGACAGTTGGAATTATTTTATTGGAATTAGTGAACCTCCATCCGATTGGAAGAACGCATCTTTTGACCCTTCACCATGGTCAGTAGGACAAGGTGGTTTTGGGTACGGTGATTTAGATGATAATACCGTAGTACCCGATGGTACAATTTCCGTTTATTTTAGAAAATCATTTTCCATTAACAGTTTGGCAGATATAGAGGACCTATTCCTAAATATGGACTACGATGATTCTTTTGTTGCCTATTTAAATGGGGAGGAAATAGCCAGAGCTGGAATTGGAACCGCCGGTATACCACCCACTTTTGATCAAACTGCATCTTCCCTACATGAAGCAGTTCTATATCAGGGTTTTGCTCCTGTTCAATTCGCAATTCCTGTTAATAAATTAGTTGATGGTGACAATATTTTAGCCGTTCAAATTCATAATGGTAACAATGGCAGTTCTGATTTATCGGGTAGAGCATTTTTGATTGCTGGAATAAAATCTACTGCGTACAACTACAGATCAACTCCAAATTGGTTCGCCCCTCCGGTATCATATGGTTCTTCAAATTTGCCAATTATTGTTCTGAATACGAATGGCCAACCCATTCCTGATGAGCCTAGAATAGTGGCACAAATGGGAATTATTAATAATGGAAATGGACTAAGAAATAAATTCGATGATCCTTTCAATCATTTTGATGGAAGAATAGAAATAGAAATTAGAGGTAGTTCGAGCCAAGGGTTTCCGAAAAAAAACTATCGAATTGAAATCCAGGATGAAACTGGAATGAATTTGGATACCGCTTTATTGGGAATGCCTTCTGAAAATGATTGGGTACTTCATGGACCTTTTTCAGATAAAAGCTTAATCAGAAATGATTTGACGTATTACATGGGAAGAAAAATGGGACGTTATGCTCCGAGAACAAGGTTTGTTGAATTGATGATAAATCAAGATTACCAGGGAGTATATGTTTTGATGGAATCTATTAAACGCGATAGTAACCGGGTGGATATTTCGAATTTGAAGCCTACCGATATTGCAGGTGATCAATTGACTGGTGGGTATATATTTAAAGTAGATCGAGCAGATCCGCAAGGGGGTGGGTGGTATAGTGATTACGAGACCGATGGACAAAATGCGTATTACCAACTGGTGTATCCAAAACCTACTGAAGTAATGCCTCAGCAATTTGAATACATTAAAAATACCGTCAAGAATTTTGAAAGTACTGTTATTTCTGGAAATGTAAATGATCCACTGTCGGGCTTCGCGACCATTGCTGATGAAATGTCTTTTGTTGATTTTTTGCTGATGAATGAGGTGAGCAATAACGTAGATGGGTATCGTCTTTCAACTTATTTTTATAAAGAAAAAATCACTAAAGGTGGTAAAATTGTTTCTGGTCCGCTGTGGGATTTTAATTTAGCTTTTGGTAATGCCGATTATTGCGAAGGTTGGTCAACTACCGTTTGGGCGTATAAATTTAATGATAGATGTGGCTCGGGTGTGCCATTCTATTGGAAAAAGCTCATGTCAAGTGAGCGATTTATTTCCATGGTAAAAGATCGTTGGGCCACGCTAAGAGAAGGCCCTTTCCATCTAGATTCTTTATATCAATACATTGATGGAAGGGCGGACTATTTAAGTGAAGCACAGGTTAGGAATTTTGAGAGATGGAATATTTTGGGAAACTATGTTTGGCCCAATGCCTACGTGGGAAATACGTATCAAGACGAGATCGATTACTTGAAAAATTGGTTATTTCAACGAGTGGTATTTCTTGATAGAGAGATAGCTGCTTTGGAAGTTCCAATTTATTATAGTGAACTTGTGAATTATAAAACTCAGGTCTTTCCAAACCCATTTCATGATGAACTTACTGTGAAATATGCGCTGATACGGACCATGAAGGTAAATATTACCTTATTTAATTCCATGGGGCAAAGGGTGTTTTATAAAGATTTAGGTTTGATGGATAGAGGATATCACGAAGTGAATTTCGAATCGCAATTATTAAATTCGGATGAATTCAGACCTGGTGTTTACTCCATGAGAATCATGACGAAAGATGGTGTACTTTCAACCTCACAAATTGTAAAATGGTGATGAAAACGCCAACTAAAGAATGCCCTTCTTGTGCAATGGAGGTAGAGGAAAAGCTTAAAGTTTGTCCGATATGTGCTTATGAGTTCCCAACTCAATCAAATTGGATAACTTGGACCGCTATTCTATTGATTTTGCTTTTTATTCTGATGTATTTATTTTAGAATACTTCTTAATTATTATCGGAAACAAATAAGAAATCACTACCGGCTTCATTTTTTCCAAACGAACCAAAACGAGGCTCTGGATGTAGTTTTTCCATAAATGAATTGAGTTCGGTTAGTGTCAGAAAGTGATCTTTCCCTCCATATGTTCGCAATGCTTCAAGGAAACGTGAAGTAAACGGACTGTGACGGCCTGCAATGCCATCTGGTACGTATTCTTTTCCTCCAGAAGTGAGATATTTGCGCGTTTTAAATCTCAGTTTTCGGTTGATAAATTCAACATCGGCTATGTCATCGTATATTTCATCTAATCCTCGACTGTCAGATCGAGCGATTAATGGATCAAATGTTCCGCCAAAACAGGCGTCGATTGTAACAAAAATATGATTGTTAGGTATATTGTCTATCAGTTCTCTAAAATAGGTATGCGAAAGATAGGAGGACTTAGTAATATCCCTTTTCTTGGAATCTTTTCCAACCAAAAATCCTTGATTAAGAACGTCGTCGTATTGCCCATGTCCGGCGAAAAAGATAAAAAGCTGATCATCCTTATCGTACACTTTTTTAGTGTATTCTATTAGTTTCATTAAAATTTCCTCTACAGTTGGGTTTTCAATCAACTCCACTTCAAACCCATAATATGCTTCAAGTTCCCTTTTTATAGCCTTAGCATCATTTATCGGGTTGCCCAAATCGTTCCATTCTGTGTAATCATCAATCGCAAATAGCAACGCGTAATCCTTTCTTAAACTGGTGATTAATTGTTCTTGACTTATTTTAAGTGAAATATTGCGTTCTTCAGTAATCATTTTACCCTGAGATGTTCTAGCGGAAATACTTATCGTATTCGTACCAGGTTGCAGTATGATTCGTTGCTTGATAAGTCGATTGTAATTGTGTTTGCTTTTATCTACCTCTGCATATTCATTGATTTTCCCAAAGGGGATTTGATTGATAGAAATGGAGATATCTGTGATTTCTTTTTTACAAACAATTCCGAATATTAAATCGTATGAACCCTTAATTGTTTCTTCATTTTCCTCAATAGGTGAAATCCACACAATTTGAGGAGTGTCTTGAGCAATTACAACGGGTATATATTCGGTTTGTACGATAATCTCTTGAGCATATAAATTTTGGATACAAATAAAGAGAAGGATGTTTGTCGATAGGATAGAATATATATTTCTCATTTTAATTTTTGTAAAGTAGGTGAGAAATTGATTGAGCCATAGTCTCGTTTTCATATGAAATTTGAAGGATATAGATCCCGGGTTTTAATTCGAATGGAATTTGAAAGGAATGGGTAAAATAGCCTGGCTGTATGTTGTCGATATGATTTGTTGAAATAATTCTTCCGTCAGTATATCGTAATGTCTGTGTTATTTTACCCTCTGTTTCATTTTCGGGAATAGATATATTGAAATAACAAATTTCACCAATTGGATTCGGGTAGGGAGAAGAAATAAAGGTGGTCCCTCTGTTAAGTCCTTCCAAAATAAAAGCGCGAGTACCGTATGAAATTTGATAACCCTGCCCAGTGGTAAGAGCTAATTGGTTAGATAATTTCATATCTGTCAAGGAATTTGTCGTGGTATTTAGTAAATAAAGATCATAAGTTAATGATTTAGCAATTTCATTGTCCCACGTTAATAAATTGTGTTGTTCACTCGATTTTCTTTGATTAATCAGGTTGAAATTCCATGATTGATTAATGGAATCTTTTCTGATATCTTTTATTAGTTTATTCGTGCTGTTTAGTGAATTAAATTCAATACTCGCCATGTCTTCCAATAACGGAAGTGTAGATAAATCCATATAATCCATTCCGTTTTTTGCTTTCGAGTTCACCCCAATTTGATAAATTTCGTTTTTTAACTGTTTGCTTTGAAGAGTTAAAGTTAAATTCCAATGTTCTTCGTCGATTACGTTGGAAGCGGTTTGTTCAATACGCA
>JAHEMU010000087.1 GCA_024643485.1 Cytophagales bacterium | reverse complement strand
ATCGAAATGATAAAACAAGTATAATTAACGTGAGCACTTTTATCGATACCCTTCACTATGGAAATGTCGATTTATATAATAATACAGTTGAGATAAACAGCAGTAAAAATAAGGCTAAAGAAGTTTTGGCGATGTTTTATTTAGAATCTGAGTCACAAAAAGTGGAAAATATTACCACCGAAAATATGTTTGCTGAAGCAGTTTGGGACAATAAACACATCGATTTCGAACTTAACCTAGACCAAAAAGCATTTGAAAATACCTTTAATCTAAAGGGAAATCTCGACTTTTTACCTGATTCCACATTAATCACAATGGACAATTCGGATATTCGAGCTTTAAATATCCCATGGAATATTTCTAAAAATGGACGAATTTCTATAAAGGATAAAGTGGTTAATTTTTACGATTTAGCCCTCAAATCCGAAAACCAAGGTCTCATTATTGATGGTTCCATAAACTCACCTAATGGAGAAGCTCTAATTATAGCTTTTGACTCTTTAAAAATTGAGAATTTTAATTCATTAATTAATAAAAAATTGAGTGGTAAATTAAACGGTGAAATGTTGGTTTATGATGTATTTCAGAACACTGCCATTGAAAATGACCTCACCATCTCAGATTTTTATATCAACAATTTAAAGGTAGGAGACGCAGCTGGCGTTGTTCGGTGGAACAAGGAAGCTAAGCAATTCGACATTCGATTCACTGTACTTTACAACAAAATGGTCACCATGGAACTAGAAGGGTTCTATGATCCTACAAGAGAAAATCCGCTCTATATCGATGCTGATTTAGTCAATGCCCAAATTAACATCCTAGAACCATTTATCGGTAGTTATTTCACCAATTTGGGAGGAACAGCCACTGGTGATTTCAATATATCCGGAAGCTTACTTAAACCGAGAATATTTGGTAAAGGGGTCCTTAATGGAGGTAAAATGACCATCGCCTACTTAAAAACGCCCTATTTTGTAGACGGTACTTTTTCCTTTTCGGAAGATAAGATCTTTCTAGATGATATTAATGTAAAAGACCGATTCAATAATGGTGGAAAATTAAGAGGAGTCATCAATCACGGTGGCTTTAGAAATATGAGCGTGAATTTAGATGGGAATTTTAATAAAATTGAAGTCCTTAACACCAATTCAGGAGATAACTCTTGGTTCTATGGCCAGGGATTTGGTACGGGTACTATTTCTTTTATTGGTCCGGTTAACAACATCAATATCTCTGTTAATGCCAAAACAGAAAAAGGCACTAAAATTTACATTCCGATAGAGGGTACCGAGATAGCATCAAGTGCTGAATTTATTAACTTTACCAATTTTTACGATACGCTTAAAACGGATCAAGCAG
Organism: Cytophagales bacterium; assembly: GCA_024643485.1. Classification (GTDB taxonomy): domain Bacteria; phylum Bacteroidota; class Bacteroidia; order Cytophagales; family Cyclobacteriaceae; genus JAHEMU01. The sequence goes on along the minus strand of JAHEMU010000087.1, from coordinate 7,823 downwards.
AAGATGAGTCGGTGACCATAAAAGGAATAAATATGGATTTCAATTTAGATATCACCACCGATGCTTATTGTGAAATAATTTTTGACATAAAAGCAGGAGATATCATTCGCGGACGTGGAACTGGGGAACTTAATTTAAATATGAATGCAAATGGTGAATTCACCATGTTCGGGCCACTCAATATAACCGAGGGGTGGTATAATTTTACTTTATATAACTTAATCAACAAAGAATTTAATATAGTCCCAGGAGGGCTCATTACATGGTATGGTGATCCATATAAAGGGATCATGGATTTGAAAGCTACTTATAAGCAAAACGCTTCATTTGAGCATATTTTGAATCCAATTTATCAAGGAGCCCCCGAACTCAAAAGGAAATATACAGCCAATGTCGAAATGGGACTTACAGGCCCATTACTTAATCCCGAAATCTCATTCGATATCAAGGCAGAAGATTTACCTAGAAGTTTAACTATCACGCCAGAAAATAGCACTGCTGCAACTATTGATCTCGATTTTGAATTTCAATCAATAATGAAACAATTGGATGAGCAAGAATTAAACCGGCAAGTGTTTAGTTTAATCGTTTTGAAATCATTCTCAAAACCTGAAATTTTCAACTATGTTGGCGCATTTAATAGTGTTAGTGAATTATTTAGTAATCAATTGAGCTATTGGTTAAGCCAGATGGATGATAATTTGGAGGTCGATTTCGATGTTGATTTGAGTAATTTATCCCCTGAGGCGTTTAATACTTTCCAACTTCGATTAAGCTACACCTTCATGAATGGTCGGCTGAGAGTAACAAGAGATGGTACCTTTACAGACCAAGAACAGGATGTAAATTTCTCCAGCCTTGCCGGCAATTGGATGGTGGAATATTTATTGACACAAGATGGTAAACTGAAAGTCAAAATGTATAATCGTACTATTCTTAATGACATATCAACCAATGATCAATCTTATAATGGAACTACAGGAGTAAGTTTACAATACACTCAACAGTTTAATGAATTCATTAAGGAAATGACAAAAGTTTTTGTTCGAGAAAAGAAAAAAGAAGAACAGTCTAAAAAACCGATACCCCCAGGAGAAGCCGTATTAAACAATGAAGATGAATAAATATTGGTTGATCCTTTTATTTACTTTCTTATTTTCTTTTGGCCACGCACAACCAAAAGACAGTATCCATTTCCCTTTAAAAAAGAAATTACTTCTCACAGCAGTGAGCTACACGGGTTCCATGATTGCTTTAAATGAATTATGGTATAAGGGTTATGAACGAACCCCATTTCATTTATTTAATGACAATGCAGAATGGAAACAAATGGATAAATTCGGACATTCTTTTACTTCATATCATCTTACTCAAACGGGATACGACTGGTTTGTACAAGCTGGATATACAAAAAAGAAAAGCCTTATTTTAGGAAGTGTTTTCTCCTTCAGTTTAATGGCCCCCATAGAATGGTTAGATGGATACTCAGCAGCGTACGGTGCTTCAATTGGCGACCTTGGAGCAAATTTATCCGGATCACTCTTATTTATATTGAACGAATCGGTTTCAAAACCTGGACTTTTTAACTTTAAATATAGTTTTCTACCTAGTAATTATGCTCAATATCGCCCCAATGCTCTTGGTAGGAATTTCTATGAACAATGGCTAAAAGATTATAATGGGCAATCTTATTGGGTAAGCATTGACCTCCATCAACTTTCTTCAAATATTCCAGAATGGTTAAATTTAGCGATTGGATATGGAGCTGATGAAATGGTTTATGCCCGTGACCGCTCGAATGTAACGAACGGGTTTTATGCATTTCGACAATTCTATATAGCTTTAGACCCCGATATCTCTTCCATTCACTCCAATAAAAAATGGGTGAATTACCTCATTTCATTTGTCAATACCCTTCATATTCCAGCACCCGCTATTGAATTCAATAAAAACTCGACGCAGTTTTGGTTATTTAAATAAAATTCGATTTTTACCGCTCTAATAATTTTAATTCCGAATTTCGAAAAGTTACTAGTATATTGAGTACCTAACTTAAATGAAGGTCTTAAGGATTATGAAAAAATCATTCTTAATAATATTACTGTGTGCTTTGAATAGCGTTACTCTTTTTGCTCAGCAAATTACCTTACCTGATGTTAAAAACAGACCTACTACCACTGCCCTCCAAACGGAAAACTCACCTGAAATGGATGGGGAAGTAATAAACGACGAATTTTGGAAGTCCATCACTCCCATTACCACTTTAATTCAAACTAAACCTGCTAGTGGACAAGAAGTTTCGGAACCCACGCATATTAGACTTGCTTATAACCAATCGACTTTCTTCCTTTCTGTCATTTGTTACGATAAAACCCCCGATAAATTGGTGGTTTCGGATATGAGGCGTGACGCTAACCTGATGGATACCGATGCGTTTTTATTTATTTTAGACACCTATCACGACAGCCAAAACGGATTTATGTTTGGAACTAATTCGTTGGGTATTGAATACGATGCTCAAGTAAACAATGAAGGCCAGGGAAATTTTAATAATAACAGGCAGCAAGGAGGAGTAATTGGTGGATTCAATTTAAATTGGGATGCCTCTTGGGAGGTAAAAACTCAAGTTGGGGAATATGGTTGGAGTGCAGAATTTGCCATTCCTTTCCGAACACTGCGATTTAAAGCAGGTGAAAATCAAACATGGGGAATAAACTTCCAACGAAACATTCGAAAAACTAATGAGATTGCCTATTGGGCCTCGTTACCCATTGAGTTTGATTTAAAAAGACTTTCTTTGGAGGGTAATTTGACTGGATTAAATATAGAAAATCAAGGAAATTTAAAATTGATTCCATATAGCTTAGTTAATTTTTCAAAAGCACCAGAAGGTTCTCCAAATAATACGCTAACAGAAGATCAAGTAGGGTTGGATATTAAATACTCCATTACTCCAAATATGACGCTAGACCTTACGTACAATACCGATTTTGCACAGGTCGAAGTGGACGAACAACAAGTAAATTTAGATCGATTCAATCTGTTTTTTCCTGAAAAAAGACCGTTTTTCTTAGAAAACGCAGGTTTATTCTCCATGGGAAGTCCCGGGGAAATAGATTTATTCTTTTCTAGAAAAATAGGAATAGGAAGGGATACACTAGGTCAAAATATAGCCGTGCCGATTCTTGGGGGCGCTCGACTCTCCGGGAGAATAAATAATACCAATGTTGGTTTTCTAAATATCGCAACAGATGATTCTGAAATAGCCAATTTGAGTAAAAATAACTATACTGTAGCCCGAGTTGACCATCAAATTGGGCAGAGAAGTGCATTGGGTTTGGGATTTATCAATCGCGACGGACTCATCCCAGATTCCACTGATTACAACCGTGTATTCGTAATGGATGGAAAGCTTGGAATTGGTAAAAAAGCGCAATTGTCAGGGTTTTTCTCAAAAAGTGCAACAGCAAATACCGAATCAGATGGCAATGATGTGGCATTTAATTTTAAAGCTAATTATGAATGGAATGGCTTAATGGCATCCTATGCTGTCACAGATGTTGGCAATGAATTCAATCCAGAAGTTGGATTTTTGGCAAGAAATGATGGCTATATTAAACACGAAACACTTGTCTTAAAACGAATCCGACCAGAAAATAATTTTGGATTACTAGAACTACGCCCTCACGTATCTTATAGGGGATATTGGGATGCAGATCAATTTTTAGTGGGTGCTGGATTTCAACAAACAGGATATTTGCATGTCGATAATCACTGGGAATTTAAGAAAGGTTTTGAAATACACACCGGAATGAATTTCACTAAAGAAGGTGTTACCGAAAGCTTTTTTGTAAATAAAATTGATTCAGAGTTATTTGTTGACACAGGAACTTACACCAATAAAGAAGTGGCCCTTGTGGTTATGACTAACACCAGTAAACCTCTATATTTTAGCACAAGAACAAACATTGGAGGTTACTACAGTGGGAATCGGGTTAATTCAAGTGGAAGTGTAGGTTTTCGAATAGGTGATAGCTTCAATGCCGAAATTAAATACGGCCTAAATAAAGTAGATATTGAAAATAATGGCTTTTTCACTCAAGTATATGGAACTAGAGTTTCCTATTCTTTTACTCCTAGAATGAACTTACAGGGACTTGTACAATACAATAGTACATTAGATTTATATAGCATAAATGTACGTTATAGTTTAATTCAACAAGCAAATACTGGATTATTCTTGGTGTACAATCAACTCAACAGTAATGGAAACATACTTTCCAGAGCGTTAACCCTTAAATACAGTCACGTTATTGATTTAATTCGATAATTTACTCAAATCGAAGTGCGTCGATAGGATCGAGCTTGGCTGCTTTACTTGCTGGATAATACCCTGAAACGAGTCCAACAAAAATACAAAGTGCCACGCCGAAAAGCATCCAAACCCATGGGATTACCACTCCGGTAATTCCCATAATTTTGGAAACCAAATTACCGATGAGAATTCCGAAAATAATGCCCATAACACCACCAATGATACAAACGATGATGGCTTCAATAATAAATTGTTGACGAATTCTAAGTGGGGTCGCCCCAATTGCTTTTCTTATTCCTACTTCTCTAGTCCGTTCTGTAACGGATACTAACATGATATTCATCAATGCAATTGCCGCTCCTAAAAGTGCGACAAATCCAATCGTAAAACCACCAATTCTTAAATAGCCGGTAACTTCAGCCATTCGCTCAGATAATGAAACACTTTTTTCAATATCAAAGCTATTTTCCTCCCCAATTCGATCATGTCGAATTAATCGCATTACACCTGTAGCTTCACCAAGCGCCTGGTCTATATCATTTGAGCCTGTAACCCCGACATTGATACTGTAACTTAAATTTCTATTTGCTCCTGCCCTATTCGCGTTTATCAAAGGAATAATGATGCTATTGTCTCTACTTCTTCCTCCACCCATCTGGCCTTTCTTTTCTAACAATCCTATCACACGGTATTTATTTCCTAAAAAGGATAACTCGCTGCCAATAATCTCTTCATCACTTTTGTAAAGCGTTTTTTTGATATCCTGACCTACGATAGCAACGTTATTTCCATACTGAATATCGAAATTGGAAAAATTCCTTCCCTCTTCAATGTTCAAACTTTCCAAAATAACGTAATCTTCGGTACCACCCTCTACCCAAACATTTGGATTGGTTTTTTCTGAGCCGCGTTTGACTTCTGCCACTTGCGTAACCATGGTATTTATTGAAATATTCGCTGGGTAATGATATTTATCCTGGAATTCCAACACTTCCTTGTATTTGAGTTGTGGAAATACCTTCTGATCCTTGCCATCCGATTGGCCTGATCGATTTCGTTTGGATTGAATATTAAACGTATTTACCCCTAACTCAGCTAAATTATCTGATACAGAACTTTGAATTCCATCAATGGCAGTTAAAATTCCTACTAAACAGGTAATTCCAATTGCTACAATTAGTGCGGTAAGGATCGAGCGAAGCAGATTTGCCTTTATTGATCGTACTCCTTCTTTAATATTTTCAGTTAAATTCACTTCTAATCTAAATTTGAAACTAAATTAATGCATTTTATCGTTCTAAGAGGATAAAAAGTGTTAATTTGAATGAATCGCTTTTTAGTGGTTAATTGAGAGGTTAAATAAATTGAACATGCGTATTCTGCTTTGTTTGTTTTTCATTATTGGAGGTCTAGTCGGCACTAAAGCCAACTATATTATGGTGCCTATGGATGAAGGGCAGTCCAATCATCTAAAAGCGTATGGAATTGCCTATTGGGTACTTAAAAAGGATGAATCGGTCAATTGGCTGCTCAATTACCGTGGAGGCAGTTTTATGTTTCCACATCAAGTCGTTTTTGAAAATGAATTAAGAATTCGTGGCGTTAGTTATGAGGTAATTTCCGATGCTCAGTCGACTTCAATTTTAGAAGAAATAAGCAGTCCTTCATCCAATACAGATGTGATGAGGCTTGAGAAATTCCCCAAAATAGCCGTTTATAGCCCAAAAAGTAAGCAACCGTGGGACGATGCCGTGACTCTGGTCCTCACTTATGCAGAGATACCTTACGATGTGATATTCGATGACGATGTACTCGATGGAAATTTACCCAAATACGATTGGCTGCATCTGCATCATGAAGATTTTACTGGACAATACGGTAAGTTTTATAGAAGTTACCGAAATGCGCCTTGGTACATCGCACAACAAAAAGAGTTTGAAGCCTCCGCTAGGAAATATGGCTACAATAAGGTCTCTCAACTCAAATTGGCGGTTGTAAATAAAATTAAAAACTTCGTTGCGGGGGGTGGCTTCTTATTTGCGATGTGTTCCGCTACCGACACTTACGATATTGCTCTCGCTGCAGATGGAATAGATTTTGTGGAAGCCATGTACGACGGTGACGGTTCTGACCCCGATGCACAACGTAAACTCAATTTTGAAAATACCTTCGCTTTCAAGGATTTTATCCTAAGTAGAGATCCGTATGAATACGAATATTCTAATATTGACAACCAACTTCAAGACCGAGGGTTGCGTGAAGAACAAGACTATTTTCAATTATTTGAATTTAGTGCTAAATGGGATCCCGTTCCTACCATGTTAACCCAAAACCACACACATTTAATTAAAGCGTTTTACGGTCAAACTACAGGTTATAAACCGAGTTTAATTAAGTCAGAAGTGGTGATCATGGGCGAAAGTAAAATCATTGAGGAAGTGCGTTATATGCACAGTATTTATGGTAACGGTTTCTGGACATTTTACAGTGGTCATGATCCGGAAGATTACCAACATACAGTGGGAGAACAACCCACCGATTTAAACCTACATCCCAATTCTCCAGGATATCGATTGATTTTAAATAACATATTATTCCCTGCTGCAAAAAAGAAAAAGCAAAAAACCTGAGCCAATAAATGGACAGATTTTAATATTTTTTGTCATATTTAAATAGAAACTAAAAAAATTACACTTTTTTGATTTAACTCTGTTGCATAAGTTAAAACAGTGTCCTATAATTACCGCATAAATCAAAAACCATGACATCAAAACCTCGAGTAATAAAGGATTTTGAAAAACTCGATCCTGAACTTCAGCAACAAATCAAACTCGCTTATCCTTGGGGATTCGAGCAAAGCCTTATTTCCTTTTATGATAAGGAAGGCAAAAAAGTGATGGCCCTGCCATTCGAAACAGATGAAAAATATTATATGGTTCGTATGACTCTAGATCGAGCTCAAGAGTTGGTGGAGGAAGACGATGATTATGATGATGATGGTAATCTTAAAGCGGAAATTAAAGAAGACTATACTACCAAATACGGTGACATGGAACATATGACAGAATATATGGAAAATGCTGCCGAAGAAGAAAAAGATCCCTACAATAATGATGGTGATGATGATGACGACGACGACGATTTCGACGATTGAAATATCCAAACATCAGAATTATTGATAAAAAAAAGGTTCAAGTAATGACTTGAACCTTTTTTTTATCCAATTAAATGTGACAACAGTGCTTTCACATGGTCCGTATCATTTACACTAAATCTCGCTGAGGAAGTTTCTGGACCTACCCTAACGGTCCATGCATCGTCGGGCATGGCCACAAACATGTCTTCGTCAGTCCAGTCATCGCCGATAGCCAATATGAAGTCAGAAGAATGGCTAGCCAGCCAATCTTTCGACGCAATTCCTTTGTTAATTTGTCTATTTTTAATTTCTACCACTTTATTTCCCTCCAATACCTGCAGTTTCATTGAGTTTGCAAGAAATTTCAGATGG
>JAHEMU010000417.1 GCA_024643485.1 Cytophagales bacterium | reverse complement strand
TTTTTTTTGAAACCTTTTGGTTAAATCTGATGCATACCATTGATCAGGGTAGAGTTACGGAAGATACAGGCAGCTGGACATATCGAATTTTCATGTTAGTGGTCACTTTAATTGGAATTACCATATTCAGCACGTTTATTGGTCTTGTAAGCAATGGGATTTTATCCAAATTTGAAGAACTGCGAAAAGGAAGAAGCAAGGTAATGGAAAAAGGGCACATCCTCATTTTAGGATGGTCTTCAAAAATCCACAGCATTATTTCAGAACTTATTCAAGCAAATGAAAATCAGGAGAATCCGGTAATCGCCATTTTAGCAGACAAAGATAAAATTGAAATGGAGGATGAAATCCGTGAAAAAATATCGGATTTCAAAAACATGCGAATCATTTGCAGAACGGGAAGTCCCATTGACTTGGATGATTTAAACATAGGAAATCCATATGATTCTCGATCAATCATTATTTTGGATACCGAATCAGGAAACACCGACGTTGAGGTAATAAAAACAATACTTGCCATCACTGCTAATCCAAAACGAAGAAAAGAGCCTTACCATATTGTTGCTGAAATTGAAGACGAGAAAAATCTGGAAGTTGCGCACATGGTTGGCAAAGGAGAGGCAGAATTAATACTCTCCGATGAATATATATCCAAAATAATTGTTCAAACTAGTCGACAGTCTGGACTTAGCGTTGTTTACACTGACTTTTTGGATTTTGAAGGAGACGAAATATACTTTCATAAGGAAGAAAAATTGTATAACAAAACCTTTAGAGACGCTTTATTTGCCTACAACGACAGTTGTATCATTGGATTAAATTTACCAGACAATACCCTGTTAATTAATCCTCCTTCAGGCACCCTTATACCTGAAGGGACTGAATTAGTTGCTTTAAGTGAAGATGATGATAAAGTTATTTTGTCTTCCATTAAGCATCCAGAAATTTACGAATCATCCATCATTGAAGGTCCTCCACAAAAATTCAAACAGGAGCATTACCTCATTTTAGGTTGGAATCATCGTACAAAAATAGTGGTGCGTGAATTACCAAATTACATTTTGAATGGATCTAGTATTACAGTCATTTCGGAATTAAAAGAACCCATCAAGTTTTTCATGGATGTGAAACAAAATTTCCCGGAAATGTCTTTTGAATATATTAAAGCTAACACCACGGAAAGTTCCACATTAGCAAATCTAGATTTGAGCAAATTCGATCATATTCTTATTCAAAGTTATTTGGATGATTACCCTTTACAGGAAGCTGATGCTAAAACCTTAATTACATTACTACACCTACGAAAATACAAAGACAAAAACGGATTAGATTTAAATATTGTTACTGAAATGCTCGATATAAACAATCGAGAATTAGCGAATGTGGCCAAAGTAGATGATTTTATTATATCCTATAATATCATAGCGCTGCTAATGAGTCAGGTTGCTGAAAATAAAAAACTCACTCAGGTTTTTGATCATCTTTTCCAGGCAGAAGGCAATGAAGTTTATATTAGGCCAATAAAAGATTATGTGAAGATTGGTGCGAAAGTAAATTTTTATACTCTATTGGATTCCGCTTTAAGAAAAAAAGAAGTTGCAATTGGATACAGGAAAATGTCATTCTCTCAACAGAGCTCTAAAAATTACGGAATTGTACTTAACCCAATTAAATCCGACACCATCGTATTTGAAGAAAATGATTGTATTATTGTAATTGCTGAAGATTAAACAATAAAATATCTCATTTCATGGTTATATCAAGGAAAAAAGAGGAGTTCTGGAATACAATAACTCATGTATTTGGTGCCCTATTTGGTGTTTACGCCCTCGTTCATTTATTATATCTTTCCTTAGACAATCCCATAAAATACAGTACGGTTTCAGCTGTGGTATACGGATTGAGCTTTATTTTGCTTTTTTCAGCCTCCAGTTTGTATCATTTTCATTGGGAAAAGTCTTATAACTCGAAGCTTCGAATAGCTGATCATATCTCCATATATTATCTAATTGCAGGTACCTATACTCCAATCACTTTGATGGTTTTAATTAATGGCAGTGGAACTTGGATGTTTTTTACTGTATGGGGTCTTGCACTAGTAGGCACCATTTATAAGTTATTTTTCACTGGTAAATTCCGGTTTATTTCTATGGCGGTCTATCTTGGGATGAGTTGGTTAGTGGTCGTAGATTTCAGTTCTATATCAGAATTACTTTCGTATGAGTCTTTGGTTTGGATGTTTGTCGGCGGTGGATTTTATACCGTAGGTGCCATATTTTACTCATGGAGAAAATTACCATTCAATCATGCTATTTGGCATTTCTTTGTGCTGGGAGGGGCATTGTGCCACTATAAAAGCATTGAACTGCTATTTTCCAAGTAATAAAAAAAAGAGCTGAATAACTCATTCAGCTCTTTTTTTATGGGAATTGAAAACAGGCTAATTCACCCTATATGTCGTCAGTTTACCTCTATTCACTCCTGCCACGATAATTGGATGCTC
>JAHEMU010000086.1 GCA_024643485.1 Cytophagales bacterium | reverse complement strand
CAATCGATGGAATAAAGTGTGCGTCAGCCATTCTTCAACCACAGGAACTTTAGCCAATGATTCATTGTTGGTACACACAAATAAGATAAACATGAAGACAGTGATTTTGGGAGCTTCTGATAATCCTGCAAGAATCTCCTTTTTAACAGCAAATCGACTTAAAGATCGCAATGCAGAATTTGAATTAGTAGGTTTGAGAAAAGGAGTAGTGGCTGGAAAAGAAATTTTAAGTATTCAAGACAAGCCTCATTTCGACGAAGTACACACCATTACCATGTATATTGGCTCTCAAAACCAACCACCTTGGTACGATTATATCCTTTCTTTAAAACCGAAACGCATTATTTTTAACCCCGGTACAGAAAATGATGAATTGAGAACAATGGCAAAGGAATTGGGTATTGACACTGAATTTGCTTGTACATTAACTCTTTTATCTGTGGGACTTTATTAATTATTTTCGCCTAAATCTAATGATTTTTCAAATGTGTTGTAACGAACAATGGTTCCCTTTTTTGTCATAGTGGCAACCGTTGCTTTTAAATGTTTATTTTCCGGTAGGTCTAAGTTAATTGGATTGGCTTGAAAGTAAAATAACTGCAATTCTGTTAATTGGTTCACCTTTTCTGGTATATAGGTTATTTCATTTCTTGATAAATCGAGATCGATTAATTTTGTTAAATTTAACACAACCTCAGGAAACTCATTGAAGTAATTACTTTGGAGGTGCAATGTTTTTAAATTACCCAAGTTGCCCAACTCATTTGGTAAGTAGCTTATTCTATTATGATGCAAGTAAAGTCCCTCGAGATTATTAAAATCGCCTATGCTTTCAGGAATGGAATAAATTAAGTTATTTGATAGAAAAAGCCTTTTTAATGACGATAGCTGACTGATTTCCTTAGGCACAATTTCAATTTTATTATAATATAAATCCAACTCCTCCAAATGTTCCAGGGTACATATTTCTTTGGGAATATTTGTGACTTTATTCTTATAAAAGCTCAATTTTATCAATTTATTGAGATTACCAAGATCGGAGGGAATCACTTCAATTGAGTTAGCACCAAAATCTAAAGTTTGGAGGTTGGCCATTTTATCAATGTTTTTTGGGACAGCTTGCAATCCGCAGTCTACCAGAAGTAATCTCTCAATATTATCTAATTTTTGAAATTTAGTTTTTTGAAAGGTTGGTTTATTTTTAGATAAATCTACCCACTTTAATTTTTTGGCTCGGGAGAAAAAAGAGGGCAAATCAGAAATAGCATTGTATGCCATATCAATATCCTCAAGGTTTTTACATTTTTTAACCCATCGAGGAACTTTTGTAAGGCCATTATCACCCAAATAAAGCTTTGTGATATTAGCGTTTTTGGGTAGTTTCAATTTTCTGTTTCCCAACTTGTTTGATTTAAGATCCAAATACTTTAAACTGTCAAGTTTTTTTATGTTTTTTGGTAGTTTTCGTATTTCATTATTATCTAAGGTAAGTCTGATTAGGTTCGGGAATTCACCCACCCAATTGGGGACTTCTGTGAGTTCTAAATAAGACAGATCTATTGATGTTATTTTAGTTTTATCCGTTGTATTTAAGTAACTTTCGAGTCGTTTCTGTGCCGAGGTGATTTCGTCATTAATTCGCAAATTTTTAAGGGAATCCATCAGATGGACCCTTTGTACGGAATCCATTTTATTTGTAGATTTAGGCAGGTTTTGAGTAAAACCTGAGTGGTAAAAACTGATTAAAACAATTAAAATAATATACTTCATTTAGCAAAAAATTAAATTCACATTATTAAAACTAATGTATTAGTTGATAAAAGAAAAAATTAGTGTGGATAAATTTAAATTTCATTATAGTTTTGTACGGTATTGAAAAATAGAACATGAGCGAAGAAAAAAAGGACAAGTCAAATTATTCGGCGGGTAATATACAAGTATTAGAAGGTCTGGAAGCAGTAAGAAAAAGGCCTGCCATGTATATTGGAGATGTTGGTATTAAGGGATTACACCATTTAATTTGGGAAGTAGTAGATAACTCAATTGATGAAGCATTAGCTGGATATTGCGATACTATTACGGTTACGATAAATGAGGATAATTCCGTTTTAGTTGAAGATAATGGTCGAGGAATACCGACCGATATGCACGAAAAAGAGAAAAAATCTGCTCTTGAGGTAGTAATGACCGTTTTGCATGCCGGTGGTAAATTTGATAAAGATACATATAAGGTTTCCGGTGGTCTCCATGGTGTTGGGGTGTCCTGTGTAAACGCACTTTCTACCAGATTAGTAGCGACAGTTCATCGTGATGGAAAAATTTATCAACAAGAATATAGTATTGGTATACCAAAAGGGCCTGTTCAAGAAATTGGAGAGACGGATAAAAATGGTACTATGGTGCATTTTAAGCCTGATAATTCCATTTTTATTGCCTCAGAGTACAATTATGAAACCGTTGCTGGTCGATTGAGAGAATTATCATTCCTTAATGCTGGAATAAAAATTAATTTAATCGACAGAAGAGTAGAAGAGGAAGACGGATTTAAAAAGGACTTATTTTTCTCTGAAGGTGGGTTGAGGGAATTTGTGAGGTATTTGGATTCTACCAGAGAACCTTTAATTCCGGAAGTGGTATTTATGGATAGCGAGAAAGGGGAGATACCAGTTCAGGTAGCGCTAAATTACAATACCTCGTATTCTGAAAATGTAGTGAGTTATGTAAATAATATTAATACCATTGAAGGTGGTACCCACGTTGCAGGATTTAGACGCGCTTTAACAAGAACATTAAAATCATATGCTGATAAATCTGGTATGCTTGATAAAGTTAAACTGGATATTTCAGGTGATGACTTTAGAGAAGGCTTAACAGCAGTAATCTCTGTAAAGGTTCAAGAGCCTCAGTTCGAAGGTCAAACGAAAACAAAATTAGGTAACTCAGACGCCATGGGTGCGGTAGATATCGTAGTTGGTGAAATGCTTCAAACATTTTTAGAAGAAAATCCGCGCGATGCACGTATCATTGTAAATAAGGTTATCCTTGCTGCTCAAGCTCGTCATGCTGCTCGTAAAGCAAGAGAAATGGTTCAGCGTAAAAATGTATTGTCTGGTACAGGTTTACCTGGAAAACTAGCTGACTGTGCGAACTCAGATGCAACGGTTTGTGAACTATACCTAGTGGAGGGTGACTCGGCAGGTGGTTCAGCAAAACAAGGTCGTGATCGTGATTTCCAAGCTATCCTTCCATTAAGAGGTAAAATTCTTAACGTGGAGAAAGCGCAGGAACACAAGATTTATGACAATGAAGAGATAAAAAACATGATTACAGCCCTTGGTGTGACGTTTGGAACACCGGAAGATGATAAGGCGTTAAACATGGTAAAATTAAGATATCATAAAGTGATCATTATGACGGATGCGGACGTTGACGGAAGTCACATACGTACGCTTATCCTTACATTTTTCTTTAGATACATGCGCCAATTAATAGAAGCGGGTTATCTATATATAGCACAACCGCCTTTGTATTTATTGAAAAAAGGCAAGCAAGAGCGGTATTGCTGGACTGAAGATGAACGCGCAATTATAACTAAAGAATTAGCTGGAGACGGCAAGGAAGAATCTGTTGGTGTACAGCGATATAAAGGTTTGGGAGAGATGAACCCTGAGCAATTATGGACTACCACTATGGATCCTAAATTCAGAAGTTTAAAACAAGTTACGATTGAATCAGCTGCAGAGGCCGATCATTTGTTCTCCATGCTGATGGGTGATGAAGTAGCTCCTCGTCGTGATTTTATTGAAAGAAATGCTAGATATGCCAAATTGGACATCTAATAATATTAGAAATAGAATTATTATAAACCGGAAGTAATTGCTTCCGGTTTTTTTTTACCCACTATTTTCTACGTTTTTGTTTAATAGCATTCATTTTTGTCGTGGTACCAATTAACATGGCTATTGTGCTAAAATTAAGCGTTTAGAAACGTTTAATACTATGTATGCAATGCGTGTAGGTCGTATCTTACACTGGGGAGGGGAAGATGCACGTCCCAACAAAAATTATCGAATCCTTCCAAATAATTGATTGAAATTAAATGCTTATTTAAGTAGGGGGCATCGAATGGTATGATTCTCTCAATTTTTATTGTATTTTGAAATTTAAAGTGACAACGTATTTCAATTTATTATTATAAAAAGATGAAGAAATATTGGCATAAAAACTTACAATACCTTTTCGGCCTACTGTTTATTTGGTTTGTAGTTTCGTTCATGATGGGAATTGTTTGGGCCGAAGATTTAAATGCTTATCGCATTGGAAATTTCCCGTTAGGATTTTGGATCGCGCAACAAGGGTCAATTTACGCTTTCGTACTCATTATATTTGTTTATGTTTATTTAATGAACAAGCTCGATAAGGAGCATGGGGTGGAAGAGAAATAATGGATTTACAAGCGTGGACTTTTCTAATTGTCGGATTAACATTTGCTTTATACATCGGTGTAGCGATTTGGTCGAAGGCAGGTTCAACCCGTGATTTTTATGTTGCAGGTGGAGGTGTGCATCCGATTGCGAATGGGATGGCGACTGCAGCGGATTGGATGTCGGCGGCTTCTTTTATTTCGATGGCAGGTATGGTTTCCTTTATGGGTTTTGATGGGGCCCAATATTTGATGGGCTGGACGGGTGGATACGTTTTATTAGCATTACTTTTAGCGCCTTACTTACGAAAATTTGGCAAGTTCACTGTTCCAGATTTTATAGGCGAACGATATTATAGCCAAACTGCTAGAGTGGTAGCCATTATTTGTGCCTTATTTGTTTCTTTTACCTATGTGGTAGGACAAATGAAGGGGGTTGGCATTGCTTTTAGCCGATTTTTGGAAGTGCCACTAGAAATTGGAGTACTTATTGGGGTTGGGATAGTTTTTATTTATGCAGTATTAGGGGGGATGAAGGGGATAACTTATACACAGGTTGTGCAATACTGTGTGTTAATCTTCGCCTATTTGGTTCCTGCCATTTTTATTGGATTGATGTTAGTAGGCAACCCAATTCCGCAATTAGGCTTTGGAGGGACTTTACAAGATGGAACACCTCTATTGGATAAATTAAATTTGCTAAATCAAGATTTGGGCTTTTCGGCTTATACCTCTGGGGTTAAACCCAAATTGGACGTGTTTTTTATTACCGCTTCGTTAATGCTTGGCACTGCAGGGCTACCCCATGTGATAGTGAGATTTTTCACAGTTCCAAAAGTTAAGGACGCAAGAATTTCAGCAGGTTATGCATTGATTTTTATCGCAATTTTGTATACCACAGCTCCAGCAATTGCAGCTTTTGCGAGAACTAACTTAATTGAAACTGTAAATGATAAGGAATATGATAATCTTCCCAATTGGTTTTCAAATTGGGAAAAAACAGGAATGCTGACTTATGATGACTTGAATAGCGATGGTAAGGTTCAGTATTACAATGATAAAAATGAGGAGTTTGTTAATGGAGTTGCTTCAGAGAAAGGATGGAAGGGGAATGAATTAGTGGTAGACCGTGATATCATGGTTTTAGCTAATCCTGAAATAGCCAATCTACCAAATTGGGTAATAGCTCTAGTAGTTGCGGGTGGATTAGCGGCGGCATTGTCGACTGCCGCAGGCTTGTTATTGGTAATTTCCACTTCCATTTCTCATGACTTATTAAAAAAGAATTTAATGCCTGGTATCTCCGAAAAGGGTGAATTGAGAGCTGCTAGAATTGCCATTGCTTTTGCAGTAATCATTGCAGGCTGGGCAGGTGTAAATCCACCGGGTTTCGTTGCTGAAGTAGTCGCTTTAGCATTTGGACTTGCCGCTAGCTCATTTTTTCCTGCTATTGTTCTTGGAATTTTTTATAAACGAATGAACAAAGAAGGTGCAATTGCCGGAATGGTAACGGGAATATTTTTCACTTCAATTTACATTTGGTACTTTAAACCACAATTAGGCGGTTATGGTACAACAGAAGGCCTTTGGTGGGGGATAAGTCCTGAGGGAATAGGCACGGTTGGAATGATTCTTAATTTCATTATAGCAATTATAGTTAGTAGGTTTTTTCCACCTCCTCCGCTTGAAGTTCAGGAAATGACAGAGTCGATTAGGTACCCTGGTCTATCTTCAAAAAAACAAAAATATAGTGCGTTTGAAGAGTAATAAAAAACCGGAATGAATTTCTTCATTCCGGTAAATAACTAATTACAACTATAATTTTGTTTAATTACTAGTCACTAATTGTGAATAAAAGTAGTCCGCAATTTGATTATAGTGGTCGGAACTTAATGTTGAGACGTTATTGTTTGTGCCTCCTCCGACATCATTTGTTTTTATTATTCTTGTAATTTGGGTGTTTGACAATACTTGCTGTGCAAATGAGTAAATTTGATTTGAGCCTGACATTACAACGTTATGGTCTGAAAGGGGGTAAGTAAATCCGTCTGCAGTTAATTCACCCGTAGTAAGTTGCTCATCTCGATGGCTGATAATCATAAGTCCGGGGTCAGTAGAATTGATAATATTTTCTTCAAACACATAAATAAATATGGCCAAAACGCCTCTTATTTTGCTTGAGTAGCCTTCATTTCCGAAGTTACCTTCAAAGGAATTTCCATTTGCCACATAACGCTCATTAATATAGGTTTTTATGGTTGGATCTGATATTTCATCCAAATCAGATTCATCGTTCATATAAGCATTTAAAAATGCAATTTGTGAGCCTGTCGACCATCCGCCAACAAAAATATTTTCAGTATCAATTCCATAGGTTTCAGCTTCTTTATTAAAAAAGCGAACTGCCGCTTTTTGTTCCTCGGCTGCATTAAAAAGCAAATCCAATACATTGTTTAAGGTCGTGTAATTGATGCCTGAGTTGTTATCCATAAGGGAATATTTCACTACTGCTGCAACATATCCTCTTTTAGCTAAATTAGTGGCCATTCCTTCTAGACTTTCAGATCTTGTATATTTTGAAAATACTCCTCCTGGAGAGAGTAAAACAAGAGGTCTATTTTGTTCGGAATCTCCGACTGGGGTGAAGATATCCAATGAGGTAGATACACCCTGATTTCCATAAATAACATTCGGAGTTTTTTCAACATTTGAAAATATATAATCCTTATAACGCTGTTTCTCTGTAGGAGTGTCGGGTGTTGGATCCGGATCCTTACACGACGGTTGCATTAGTAGAAGAAGAAATCCAATGATAACTAATTTTGATTTGTGGTAATAATTAATCGTTTTCATAACTTTTTATTTTTGGTTCAACGATTCAAAATTGGGAATTATAACCTCATACTACTTATGAATTATGTTGCACTTAATATCAAGTTTGTTGCACTTGAAAATGGTAGTTTTCGGCTTAATATAATGTATGTTGCAGAGTTTATAAACTATGTTGCAAATGGTATATTTGATTATTTATTTCTATATTTTATAATTAAAATGCACTGAAATGAATGAATCAACTGAGTATATGTTTGTTCTAATATCCGATATATTTGTTCAGGAGCATCTAATTCAAAAGTCAAAGAGTTCTGCTGAAAATTTTAGAAGTAGGAATGCTTCTATGATAAAGCTTTTAAATGAAAAATACGGCTGTTCGAAGTCAGAGATTGTAAATGACCAAATTTGCAGTTTATTTTCCAATTACGATTATGCAATAGATTCAGCCAGAGAAGCCCAGAAAATCGTTGGTGTAGAACACTATTTTGATGTGAACTATAAGTTATTTAAAGTCGATAAAAATGCTTTTAACCAGGACGTGAATTCTCTCTTGAAAGACGCACCTTTTGTTGAACGTTATAGAGCCCATAGGAATCAGATTTTCGTTGAACAGAGTATTTTAAATGAAATGATTCCTGAGAATACCAGTGGATTATTGCCTATTGAAAACGAAATAAAGTATTCATCTTCAGAATTGTCGATGGATGATGAGCTTTTAAAAAAACTGGATAATATCATAGAACAAAATATCAATAATGAACATTTTAGTGTTGAAGAGTTAGCTGATGCAATGGCAATTAGTCGTTCGAATTTACATCGTAAACTTATCCGGATAAAAAATCAATCAATCTCTCAATATATACGATTAATTAGATTAGAAAAAGGGTTGGATCTTTTACAAAAAGAGGTAGCTACCGTTAGTGAAATTGCGTATAGGGTTGGGTTTGGAAGTCCTGCATATTTTGTGAAATGTTTTCATGAACATTACGGTTTTCCTCCAGGTGAAGTAAAACGCAGAAATCAAAAGACTGTTGAATTTGAACAAAGAAGCGAAGAGCCAGATGAAAATAATGAGATCCAGCACATTTCAAAGTTTGAAGCTATTCACCCCATTTCTTCTCAAGCATTAATTGAAGAGGTTTTCGAGGAAATGGTGAAAATTAAGCCTGTTTTGGAAAAATATTTAATTTCAGACGACGAGATTGACACCGGTATTGATATGAGAATGCTAGCATATCAATTAATTCGGAATTATCCTTGGCCGATTGGAATTGAAATAAGACGCTTATTGAGCGCATCATTACGGAATTCTAGCTTACAAAGATTAACTCAATTGAACAAAGCAATTCTTAGGATTCAAATGATAAATATGATAATTCTTTTGAGTGAATTTGATCATTTATTAGAGCGTATGTCTCCTCAGTATTTAACGCTTCCAACTACAGAACTCAAAGAAAGATTGGACCATTTGACCATTCCCAATATCATTTGGATATTCGAGAAAATATGTAATCAATTAAGCTCAGTTAGCGATCAACTTTTCATTCCTGAATTATACAAAAACCTCGATGAAGCTTATTTTAGAGAGCTTAAGGATTGGCAATATATGCAATCACTGATCGTTCAACCTGATTTATTGAAAAATGAAGATATAAAAGAAAATTGCGCCGTTCTGGAAGAAACGATGGTGTTCTTTCTTAAAAAATCAGTATTTCTAATCAATTATAGGTTGGTAAATGTCGGGCAAATAAATGTCAATAAACTCAAATTTAAATCACCTATTTTCAAGCACTATTTTAACCTTTTAAATAGTACTGATGCGGAATTTAAAGTGTGGGATGAAGAGAATGCCGCATTTTCTGATAGCCAATCAGTTTTGTTAATGAAATCAATTAAAGAAACATCTTCCTTTTTAAATTTATCGCCATTTCTGATAGACACC
>JAHEMU010000085.1 GCA_024643485.1 Cytophagales bacterium | reverse complement strand
CGACTTCTTTTGCACGTTCAGTTGAGCGAGCGATGGATAAGTTAGTGAAATTTATGGAGGCTATAATCAGAATTAAAATAGCGATTGATATAAAAATAATTACTTCATTATTGTCGCCACTGGGCTTAAATCCCAATTGATATTGAGAAGTTTTTAGGTGAATATCTTGTAGGTTGACCAGTTTATAATTGTACCCATTTCCTGCGTTGGTGTATTCTGCAAAAGTCGTGTTGAGGTTTGATTCGATTTGTGGGGCGGCGTATTTTTTAACCAAATCAGGAAAAAAGCTTTCAACCTTTTCTGGATTTGTATTTGGTTCTAGTTCGAGATAAGTGTGGCTATCGAAACCTGTGAAATTTTGATTGTTAATAAACCCTTGCCCCAATGGAACCACAAGTTCATAATCTAGGTGTGAATTTTCAGAGATATTTTCAAAAACACCAGTGACATTAAATTCGCCAAAGCCTGTTTTAATTACTTTATTTATAGCGGATTCATTACCAAAGTATTTAAGGGCTATTTTTTGAGCAATGACCATGCTTTGGTCCCCTTTTAGGGCAACTTCGGGGTCGCCTTCAATAAATTTCACTTCAAACACATCAAAAAACGTACTATCTGTAAATATGAAATGTTCTTCAGGGAACGTAATTTCTTCTCCTTGAAGATTGGTGAAGGTAGTATTGACGATGTTGTTATTTCCTCCCAATATTCTCACGGATTGTTTAACACCGGGGATATCTTCTGGAATTACGTCAGCAAAAGAATGTGGAATTACCGCATAATTCGTCACATGATCTGGGTAAATCCTTTCCAGGAAGATTTTGTAAATATTTTTTGATTTGGGATAGAACTTATCATAACTAAGTTCATCAGTAATGTGCATACTGATAAGGATAGTCGCAGTAAGCCCAATGGTCAGACCAAAAATAGTTATGATTGAAAACGACTTCTGTTTAAGAAGGCTGCGAAAAAAGGTTTGCAGAAAGTTTTTTAACATAATTCAGTCGGTTGTATGTTAGATAGAACGACTGAAAATAAGTAAAAGTTACCAGTTATTTAGATTTTAGCATATTCAAAAGAGTCGAAAGTTTAGTTTTCATTTCTCTTCTGTCCACAATAAAATCTATAAACCCATGTTCGAGTAGGAATTCTGCACTTTGGAATCCATCCGGCAAATCTTTTCCGATTGTTTCGCGAATTACTCTTGGTCCGGCAAAGCCAATCAGTGCGTTAGGTTCGGCAATATTAAAATCGCCCAACATGGCATAAGAAGCAGTAACACCACCAGTAGTAGGATCGGTAAGGATGGAGAGGTACGGAATTTTTTTCGTGTGTAGGATAGCCAGTTTTGCGCTGGTTTTCGCCATCTGCATTAATGAAAGGCCAGCTTCCATCATACGAGCGCCACCAGATTTTGAAATCATGATAAACGGTTGACCCGTTTTGATAGAATTTTCAATACCTCTAGCGATTTTCTCACCAACGACTGAGCCCATAGAGCCTCCTATAAAAGAGAAATCCATACATGAGATGGTAACATCCATGCCATTGATTTTTCCAGTTGCTGTACGAACAGCATCTTTTAAGCCAGATTTTTGTTGGCTGGCTTTAATTCTTGAAGGGTAGGGCTTTTGATCCTTGAAATTCAGGGGATCGGCCGATTCCATATCGGCGTCAAGTTCTGTGAAAGAATTTTTATCGAAAAGGATATCGAAATATTCTTCAGAACCAATTCGCACGTGGTAATTATCTTCAGGAGAAACATACGAGTTTTTCCTCAATTCAGCAGTACGAATAATAGCTCCGGACGGTGTTTTATACCAAATACCGTCTGGAGCTTCTTTTTTATTTTCAGTAGGGGTGCTAATTCCCTTTTGTGTTCGCTTAAACCAACTCATAAGATTGTTTCTCCTGTATGGAAAGCAATGTAATTATTTCGCGACTAAAATCGAAAAATACCAACTGGGAATTCAAAAAAGAATTAAAGTTTTTCTTTAATTCTCGCAGCTTTACCTTGACGACCTTTAAGGTAATTAAGTTTTGCGCGACGAACTTTACCTTTTCTTACCACTTCAATAGCTTCAAGGAAAGGAGAACAGATAGGGAAAATTCTTTGTACACCTATACCTGAAGAAACTTTTCTTACAGTGAAAGTTTCACCTGCAGTTCCTGGATTTTTTCTCTGAAGAACTACTCCTTGATACAACTGAGTTCTTTCTTTATTGCCCTCACGGATTTTAACAGAAACTTTTACAGTATCACCTGGATTGAAGGCTGGGAACTTACTTACGTCCTTTCTAACCTCGCTATTCACTAATTGAATTAATTCACTCATCTTGTTCAATAATTTTGTACCATGTAAAAATGGGAGTGCAAATATAGAGAATAATTCTGTATTTACGACAAAAGAATTTTAAAATTATTCCAAAAGATCTGGTCTTCTTTGTTTTGTTCGCTCAACAGACTGTTCAAAACGCCAATTTTCAATGTTTTGGGCATGGCCAGAAGTTAAAACCTCTGGAATTTTCCAACCATTAAATTCAGCCGGCCGGGTAAATACCGGAGGTGCTAGTAATCCATCCTGAAACGAGTCAGTAAGTGCACTACTTTCATCCGATAATACCCCTGGTAATAATCTCACAACGGCATCTACCACTACTGCGGCGGCGATTTCCCCTCCTGAGAGCACATAATCGCCAATGCTGATTTCTTTGGTGATCAGATGTTCGCGAATTCGCTCGTCAATTCCTTTAAAGTGTCCACAAAGAATCAAAATATTCCCCATCGTACTCAGGTGATTGGCGGTGGATTGATTGAATTGGTTTCCATCCGGGCACATGTATATGATTTCGTCGTAATGGCGTTGTTTTTTCAAGTCGTTTATACAATGGAAGATGGGTTCAACCATCATAACCATTCCTGCACCACCACCGAAAGCATAATCGTCGACTTGTTTATTTTTGCCTAAACCATATTGACGTAAATCGTGAATATTGATGGTCACCTTTTTATTTTCCACAGCACGTTTTAGAATGCTATCAGAAAAAAATCCCTGAATTAAATTAGGTAATATGGTAATGATATCAATTATCATCGTTTAGGTAGATGTCGAGTAATCCGGTCGGTAAATTAAACTCGATTAATTTTTTATCGTGATCTAATTTGAGGATAAAATCATCGTTGAGTGGTATAAGGACTTCTCGTCCATTGGAATCGATGATAAATAGTTCTTGAGGACCACCAGTAAAAACATCGATGACACTTCCGAAATCACCTAAAACTGAATCGATTGCCCGATAACCCACGACTTGATGGTAATAAAACTGTCCATCTTCCAATTCAGGAAGGAATTCTTCAGGGAGGTAGAGTTCTTTCCCTTTTAGAGTTTCTGCTTTTTCGATTGATTCTACCTCTTCCAATTTCATAATCGCCTTGTTGCCGGGGATTAGGTGGAGGTATTCAATAAAAAAAGGAACCAGTTTTTGGTTTATATTCACAAAAACTGATTCCAATTCTATATAATATTCTGGATCATCACAATCCAGTTGAATTTTTAATTCACCTTGAAGGCCATGTTTGCCTGTGATATATCCCAGTTGGAAATACCGGTCAAACATCGCAGTAAATTAAGCTTCTGTTGATTCTTCAGCACCAGCTTCAGCAGCAGGAGCTTCTTCAGTAGCAGCTACTACTTCTTCTTCAGCAGCAGGTTCATCTACTTGTTCTTTTTGTTTGATTGCCTCAGTACGAGCTTCTTTTACTTTAGCTTCAGCCTCAAGTCTAGATTTTTTGTCTGATGCCGCAGCAGATGACAAAGTATCGACTTTAGTTTGGATTTTTCCTTCTTTTTTGGACATCCATTCCGCTAATTTTTTATCAGCTTCTTCCTGAGTGATCGCTCCTTTATTAACTCCTATTTGAAGGTGTTTTTTATAAAGAATACCTTTGTACGACAAAATCGCTCTCATCGTATCAGTAGGCTGCGCACCTTTCATCAACCAATCAAATGCTTTATCCTCTTCTAGGATAATAGATGCTGGGTTGGTGTTAGGATTGTAAGTACCTATTTTTGCAATAAATTTACCATCTCGTGGTGAACGTGCATCGGCAATAACGATATCATAAATTGCCTGTTTTTTGCGTCCTCGACGCGCTAATCTTAATTTTACCATGTTTTATGTTTTTTGATCCAGATCACGTCTGGCTTAAAAAGACTGCAAATTTAGATGCATTTAATTCAATAAACAAATTATTGATTAAACTTTGTTGAAAAGGCCAAAAGAAATAGGTTTGTATATGAACGTTTTTTCATGTGTTTGATAATTCTCTTTATTAAATATGAGAACTGTCATAAATTACCTTATTTTTAATATGGACATTTGCTCTATCAAACAAAAAATAGAATAGTCATGAGTGATTATATGCAACAAGTAATTGATTTTATAAGCCAACCCTGGCCATGGTGGATGGGGGGAGTTGTTATTGGTACAACATTGTTTTTGCTGTACTTTTTTGATAAGGAATTCGGGTTGTCAAGTAATTTACGGACCATGTGTGCTGCAGATGGAGCCGGAGACTTCGCGGATTTTTTCAAATTTGACTGGAATACTCAATGGTGGAATTTGATGGTGGCTTTGGGAGCCATGTTCGGTGGATACATGGCAGCAAATTATTTCGGAGGGGATTCAGCAGCCCATGTTTCTCCGGGAACAATTGAGATTCTTAATGATATTTCTCAGAGAGCAATTTTTTCAGAGGGGTCTGTTCCAATTGTAGCAGGTACCACCGTTATAAAGCCAGTAATAGATCCGTTTTGGGATATTTACTCGTGGAGTTCATTGTTTAGTGTGAGGGGATTAATTATTATCATTGGCGGCGGATTCATGATTGGCTTTGGAGCGAGATATGCTGGTGGATGTACTTCTGGACATGCTATTTCTGGATTGGCGGATTTTCAATTGCCGTCTCTAGTTGCGGTCATCGGGTTTTTTATCGGTGGGTTGATTATGACCTGGTTGCTTTTACCTTATATACTAAGAATTCCATTTTAATATTAATTTGAATAGATATGAAAGTTTTTAAATATATCCTCGTAGGCTTTTTATTCGGTTTCGGTATGTGGAAACTCGAGGCCGTTTCTACCTTCAGAATCATTGAAATGTTTCACTTTGAGTCGTTTCACATGTATGGAATCATCATTTCTGGTGTTTCAGTGAGCATTGTGGTTACCCAATTGTTTAAAAGAGGTATTATCAAAACCTTTAAAGGGAATGAGCATCATTTCACTCCTAAGGATAAGGCATGGAATCGTTATATTTTTGGTGGGATAATTTTTGGAATGGGTTGGGCGTTAACCGGCGTTTGTTCTGGAATGATGTTCTTGCTATTAGGTGCAGGATATACCGTATTCGCTGTGTTTTTAGGAGCTGCTTTATTAGGAACATTTACCTATGGATATTTCAGAAAATACCTTCCTCATTAATTAATTGATTTGATATAATAAAAAAGGTCATTAAAACATTAATGACCTTTTTTATTATAAACTAAAATAGTGTTAAATAGCTTCGCTACCTTCTTCTTTTGTTCTAATTCGGATACAACGTTCTAAGGGTGTTACGAATATTTTACCACCTCCTACTAGGCCATCTTCGTTCGACTCTGCGGCATCCATTATCGCATTGATGGTTGTTTCCACAAATTCATCATTCACGGCAATTTCCAAGCGAATACCGGGAGTGAGATTGGGGATCATTTTCTTTCCGCGGTAAATTTCTTCATCAGCCTGAAGTCGGCCATGACCAGAAACTCTTGAAACGGTAATTCTTTTAATATCAGCTTCGAAAAGGCTTTCCCTAACCTGATCCAATTGATTTTCACGAATGATTGCTACAATTAATTTCATAATTCTTTAATTAGGGTTTACCATTCCATAGCCACGTTCTCCATGATAGAAATCATCCATTCCTTTCATTTCGGCAATTTTTGAGCTCCTTAATGGAATGAATTTATTCAATATCCACAGTATTACCAAAGTAAGTATTGCGGCATATGCAATCGCAATTCCTACCGCAGCAGCTTGAATGGCAAGTTGATTCCAGATCGTCCATGAACCGCCTGCTGCTGCTGCTGCGTCAGCCATCCATTCATCTCGAATAAAGAAAACCAAAAATATTGCTCCAATAATACCTCCAACTCCATGAATCCCAAAGGCATCCAAAGTATCATCATAACCCAATTTATCCTTTAAAATAATGGCGTAATAACACACTACGCTCGCTAAGGCACCTAATGCTAGTGCTCCTCCTGGCATGACCACACCCGCAGCAGGGGTGATGGCTACTAATCCGGCCAGAATACCACTTACGAAACCCAGAGCAGTAGCTTTACCTTGATGCCATCCTTCGATGATAATCCAAGTAATAGCCCCAGCACCTGCGGCAACTTGAGTGACCGTGAGGGCTTGAGCAGTGGCTAAACCACTTGATATACTGCTTCCCGCGTTGAAACCAAACCAACCCACCCAGAGTAATCCGGCGCCTATCATGGTCATTACAAGGTTATTCGGACGGTTTTGAAGTGCGGGATATCCTTTTCGAGGTCCTAGATAAATTGCGGCAACTAATCCACTTACACCAGCAGAAATATGTACAACTGTTCCACCGGCGAAGTCAATGGCACCCGAGGCTCCCAGATTAAAAAGAAATCCGTCGGAGGCCCACACCCAGTGACAAAGCGGGTTGTAAACCAATACTCCCCATAGCGCGATAAAAATAACGTATCCTTTAAAAGAAACCCTTTCTGCGAATGCACCGGCAATGAGTGCGGGAGTTATGATGGCAAATTTTCCTTGAAACATGCTAAACACATATTCTGGAATCCCTGAGTCCATTATTTTTTGATCAATGCCCCTTAAAAGAAATAAATCAGGATCCCAACCAAACCAGCCTCCCAAAACATTAGGGCCGAAGCTCATTGAATATCCTACTACAACCCATAAAACGGTCATAATTCCCATAGCAACAAAGCTATGCATCATGGTTCCGAGAACATTTTTTGAGCGGACTAGTCCACCATAAAACATCGCTAACCCTGGGATCATTAATAAAACCAAGGCGGTAGATGTCAGCATCCAAGCGGTCGCTCCGGTATCAATTTCCGGTGATTGTGCCATTGCGAGGGTACAAGTGCTCCCAAGAATTGTTGTGATTAATAGTTTTTTCATTTTATAGTATAAATATCACCATCAGTGTTTGAAATTCGAAGCAATTTATTAATTCATGGGTAGAATTTTATCTAAATAAATCAACAATTACAATTTATTTAATTTTGTAGGGTAATTTTTGGCAAATTCGAAATGGTATAGGTGAAAGGTTGAAGGTCTTTAAATTCACTGGGTTATGGATTAGGTGTATTTTCATAAATCCAATTTCGATACGTCTTCGCTTGTGGTTAAAATTAGCTTTACCGAGTAATTTAGGCTATATTTAACATTCAGTCGTGTTGCGTTTATGGTGAAATTTATACGTGTTGGCCTATTTGTGGTTCTTTTGTCACTTACATCCTGTTTTGATGTTATTGATGAAATTTCTTTAAACAATGATGGCTCGGGAGATTTTAAGCTCATCATTAATATGAGTAAGAGTAAAACCCGGATTGCATCCGTCATGTTATTGGACAGTTTGAACGGTGTTAAAATCCCTTCTGAATCAGAGGTAAAAATGCGGATAGATGAGTGGGTTGTATATTTAAAAAATTCACAAGGGATTTCAAACGTAAAGCAAACGAGCGATTTTAATGAATATATTTTCACCTTGTCCTTTCAATTTCATTCCGTAGAGGATATCAATCGGTTAATATCAAATATTTCATTTAAAAATGGGAAACGACCAGATGCGTTTAATTTAAGGTATTCTTATGACCCAAAAACAAGGGTGTTTTCTAGATATTTTGTTCCAAACGCAACGGATAGGGTAAATTTTGAAAAAATGGAGAAGGATGATCAGACCCTGTTTTCTGAGGGAGTTTACACTTCTATTAGTCGTTTTCAGCAGGAGGTTAATGAATGTTCAAATAAAAATGCGAAAATTTCCAAATCGGGAAATGCGGTGATGCTGCGAACTAATCTGGCAGACATCGTAAAAGGAAATTTAACTTTAAATAATTCAATTCAATTAAAATAGGCTTATGAAAAAGTGGATGATTATATTTTTCAGCGCGATTGTTTCTGTGGCATATTCACAGGATTTAATCAAACATATCCCCACCAATGCTAATATGGTATTGGAATTTAATGTGGCAAATTTAAAAGAGTCATTGCCATTTTCGGAAATAGAAAAGTTGGAAATTACACAGAAGTTTTTTGAGGGAATATCGAAGGAGTTAGGAGGTGAAAAGCGATCTTTTGAGGAATTGGGAATTGATATGGATCGATCACAATATTTTTTCTCTAGGCAAAAAGAAAATACCATCGAATGGGTGTATCTATTACCATTAAAAGAAGAAAAATTTATTGAGGATTTAATGATAAAAAACAACATAGAGTTTACACAGAAGAGTAATTATAAAGTTTCATCTGACAATATGTTTTCGTGGACGAAGGATGTTTTTTGCTTTGTGTTAGCACAAGATTTAGTAAATAATTTATCAACAGTTACCCCATCAAATACTTATGTAAACCCGTCGGCGGGCTCCATTTCAAAGGTGAAATCATTCAAGAAAAAAAGAGTGAAAGATGCGATTTTTTCGGTTTGGGTGGATGATGTAAGTGAAGCATTAAGACCGTTTTATGGCATGATTCCTCAATCAGAAATGGAAATGCTTGATGTAGTGGATCGATTTTATTCTGGATATGAATCTTTTAGACTTTCATTAACGGTAGATGAAAAAGCCACTGAATTGACAGCTTCGGTTGGGTTCGATAAAGAAATGGCAAAACTGTATAAATCAATGTACAAGCATACATTTAATCAGGATATGTTTAATTATGTTGATTTGAAGAACAGTTTGGGTTACATCACTTATAATGTAAACACTGAAAATGTACTTAAGGAATACCCTAATTATATACAAAAAGTTTTATTGGCAAACGGACAAGGAGGTACATATAGTGAAGAAATGAAATTCAGTTTAACGTTGCTGAGTACTTTACTTGATGAAGAGGCAATTGGAGAAATGGTGGAGGGGGATATGCTGTTTTCTAT
>JAHEMU010000084.1 GCA_024643485.1 Cytophagales bacterium | reverse complement strand
TTTAACCTTTACAGGGTCTTGGTTAATGGTTACTTTTTTATGGTATGGATTTGAATTAATTCAAAATGGTCCTTGGTTTTTAGTTGAATTTATTAATTACCAAATGGCGCTTTTCAGCAAACCTATCGCGGGCCATGAGCAACCGTTTTATTACCATTTTGTGGTAGTATTTTTAGGATGTTTTCCTATGTCGGTATGGGCGCTTCAGGAGTTGTTTCGACCGCATGATAAATCCGATTTTGCTTTCTGGAATAAAGTGCTTTTTTGGGTAGTATTAATATTATTTACCATCGTTACCACTAAAATTGTTCACTATAGCTCGATGGCTTATTTGCCTCTTTCCTTTCTTTCAGCACTTGCTTTGAATTCCTTAATTGAAAAAGAAGAAATAATGCCAAAATGGAGCCGTTGGGTGGTTTTATTTGTTGGCTTGACCTTATCTATTGTTTTTTTCTTTTTGGGGTTAGTGCTCGTTAATAAAGATTTGCTTATTCCTCATATACAAAGTCAATTTATTCTGGATTCCTTGTCTATTGCCGTGAATGTGACAGGATTTGAACCTTTCATTGGTGTTTTTTATCTCATTTTGGTGGTAGTTGGGTTTGTTATTATTTCAAAAAAAACCTTCCTGGGGGTGAAAGTATTAGCCATAGGTAATGCAGTGTTTTTGTGGTTTGTGCTTATATTAATTGTACCGAAAGTAGAACGGTATAGCCAAGGTCCAGCTATTGATTTTTATCAGAAATTAAGAGGTGGGGACGTCTACGTCAAAAATATAGGTTTTAAAAGCTACGCGCAGTATTTTTATTTTGAACAACCATCTAATACCAGGGATGAGGCAAGAGATGTTGAGTGGTTGAAAAATGGCGAGATTGATAAGGACGTGTTTTTTATAACGAAATCTACTTATAAGGGGTTAGAAGATCATCCGGAAATTCAATTTTTAGAACAATCGGGAGGGTACAAAATGTATGTTAGGAAAGTAAAAGTTAAGGGTATAGATACGAATTCAAATTAGTCATGGGTGTTAAATTGATAGACCTTGAAAAGGTAATTTATGATAAGAATCCAGGTTTACTAAAATGGATGCCTTCCTTTCTATTGAATTATTTAAAAGGAATAATTCATCAGGAAGAGATTAATCAGGTATTACTTGAAAATCAGGAGTTAAAGGGAGAGGAGTTTTGCCGAGATGTAATTCGTCGATTTAATATCAATGTCGAAGTT
This sequence comes from Cytophagales bacterium, assembly GCA_024643485.1. GTDB lineage: Bacteria > Bacteroidota > Bacteroidia > Cytophagales > Cyclobacteriaceae > JAHEMU01. The sequence goes on along the minus strand of JAHEMU010000084.1, from coordinate 8,007 downwards.
TCAGGTACCGAACATATTGCTGTCCCAGGAGGAGTGATTTTTGTTTCAAATCATCCCTTAGGAGGTATGGATGCCATCGCCTTTGTAGACAAGATTATGCCCATTAGAAATGATTTTAAATTCATAGTGAATGACATTTTATTGAATTTAGAAAATGTTCGAGACTTGTTTATAGGAGTGAATAAACACGGCAAAAACGCTAAAGAATCTTTAAAGGCAGTAGATGACCTATTTGCTTCGAATCAATCTGTGGTGTTGTTTCCGGCAGGGTTGGTTAGCAGAAAGATTAAAGGAAAAATCACGGATCTTGAATGGAAAAAGACATTTGTCACCAGAGCACGGAAATATAATAAGCCGATTATACCGGTTCATATTGAAGGAAGGTTGAGTAATTTTTTTTATAAATTATCGAACCTTCGAACCTTTCTAGGCATAAAATCTAACATAGAAATGCTATATTTAGCCGATGAGATGTTCTTACAAAAGAACCAAACAATACGTATTAAGTTTGGAGCTCCAATTCATGTGAATGAATTCAGTGAAATGACGGATCAACAAATAACAGAGAATATTAAAAAAAGGGTGTATTCTCTTTGAAAGATAAATTAGAAATGGGTCAGAATTTAGATTATATAATACCTCCGGTAGAAAGGGAATTGCTGCGAAAAGAGCTCAATGAATCTACTTTTATACGAAAGACGAACAAGGGAAACAATGAAATTTATATAATCAATCAGCATAATAGTCCAAATACAATGAAGGAGATTGGGCGTTTGCGTGAACTTACTTTTGCATCAGCAGGTGGTGGAACAGGCAAGTCAATTGATGTTGATGACTATGATTTATCTGAAAACTGTTATCAGCAATTAATCGTTTATAGCCCTGAGTTTGATGAAATTACAGGAGGCTATCGTTTTATAGATTGTTCTAAAATTCTTCATACCAATCCAATTGAATTATCAACGGCACATTATTTTAATCTAAATGATCAGTTTAGAAAAGAATATCTTCCGTATACGATTGAATTAGGGAGATCTTGGGTTCAGCCCATGTTTCAGCCTTCCAATTCCAACAGAAAGGGAATTTACGCTTTAGATAATTTGTGGGATGGCTTGGGTGCCATCACGGTAGATTATCCCCATATTTTGCATTTTTTTGGTAAGGTGACGATGTACAGCAGTTATAATGTAGAAGCTAGAGACGCTGTTTTGGCCTTTATGAAATATTTCTTTGAGGATAGGGAATCGTTGGTTGTACCAATAAATGCGTTGCCAAATAAAACGGATATTTCCTCATTTATAGATGAATTAACTGATTTGGATTTTAAATCTGCTTTAAAAATATTAAGTAAATATGTCATGGCGCGAGGAGAATTTATCCCCCCATTAATCAATAGTTATATGGGACTTTCGCCGAGCATGAAAATGTTTGGTACGGCCATGAATCCGGATTTTGGAGGAGTTGAAGAAACGGGGATATTGGTCACAATTGGCGATATCTATCCCGAAAAGAAACATAGGCATATTAGTACTTATCACAAAGTTCAATAAGGAAAATATCAGTTAATTAAGTTGCTACGGCAATTTTTACTGATTTTTTCTTGATTTTGGCATTTCCGGATTGGCTGATAAGTTGCGCATATTTATTGCGATTAACTGCGACATAAGAAAAGAAATCTTTCACTTCAATAAGTCCGACGTCTGCCTTATCGAGAAAATCAAATTGTAATAGAAATCCTACGATATCTATTTTATTTACTTTATCCTTTTTTCCTTTATTTATATGTAAAGTAATAAATCCCGGGTCGGAGATGGTATTTCCTTTTATAAATTTAAATGGTTGAATATCTGCAGGCATGTAATCTGGAGATTTCTCTCTTTTTGTGAAAATGAGAATTCCTGTGCCTGTAGCTTTCATTCTTGCGGTTCGTCCATTTCTGTGGATAAATGCACTTTCATCTTTGGGGACTTGGTAATGAACCACAAAATCCAATTCTGGCACATCAATACCCCTAGCGGCAATATCGGTTGAGATTAGTAGCTTACTGCTCGAATTTCTAAATTTAGCCAATTCAGATTCGCGTTGATCTTGCTCTAGTGCGCCGTGATAAAGGCTATAGATGATTCCTTCTTCGTTGAATTTGTCGGCAATTTGGTTACAAGCTTCTCTATGATTACAAAAAATAATTGCATTTTGATTATTTCCTAAGCCATTCACGAATTGAAGCAGACCATCAATTTTTTCACCGTCATTTAATACAATTTTTTGTAGCGTAATATCGGGTATAGATTCTCCACCAAAGTCAATTATCGTGTGATTTCTAAAAGATAAAAAGGAAGGTATTTCGATGGTGTTGGTGGCCGACACCAGCATTTTGTTATTTGCTTTCGGTAATTTACTCACGATGAACGACATTTCTTCACCAAATCCAAATTCCAGTGATTTGTCGAATTCATCAAAGATAACATGGGTGATTGATCGCGAATTAAACGTATTTCGTACAATATGATCTTTTATTCTTCCCGGTGTGCCAATGAGAAAAGTAGGTTGAACTGAAAAATTTCTTCTTTCTACACTAAAAGGGTGCCCACCGTAGCAAGCATTTGTCTTAACGTTCAATTGCATTTTTTTAAGAACGCTTTCAATTTGTAAAACAAGTTCTCGGGTAGGAGCCAGAATGAGCACTTGAACACCTTCCACTTCTTTTAATTTATCAATAGCACTCATTAAAAAAGCGACTGTTTTACCACTTCCCGTAGGTGCTAATAATAGGATGTTTTCCTTTTCAGCACTTTCCTTTATAGTAGTTTCCTGAATTTCATTGAATTGCGTGAAACCAAGTCTGCTGAGTATATTTTGATGATTGAGTGATTGTAGGTCCATGTGGATTCAAGTTATCAATAGCGATAAGGAAATAATTCCACAAAGGTAGCTTTATTTTTTCTGATGATACTAAAAACTATTATTTAGGAAAATTTTGTAAATACAAAGCCTGCTCCTCGATTGCAGATTTAAATTCCATTTTAAGACGGTTAATCAACTCACTCGCGGGTAGAGAATCTGAGATGCTTGTAACCCCTTGACCTGCCGACCAAATGGTTTTCCATGCTTTGGCCTCATCATGGGCTGCATTTTTATCTCCACCAAAATTCATTTTACCTTCTTTTTTCCACATTTCTTCAGTGATACCCATTGATTCTAAACTAGCTCGCAGAAAATTGGCATTTACACCAGACACCGCCGCGGTATAAATCACGTCATTAGCGCCGGCGTCAATAATCATTTTACGGTATTCTTCAGAAGCCTGACTTTCGGAGGTGTTGATAAAACGAGTTCCCATGTATGCCAGATCAGCGCCCATTTGCAAGGCAGATGCGACGTCTTTTCCTGTGCTGATACAGCCTGAGAGTAAGATGGTTTTATGGAAAAATGATTTTATTTCGTTGATAAAAGCAATAGGATTTAGTGTTCCTCCGTGTCCACCTGCTCCGGCGGCGACAAGGATTAATCCATCGACACCAGCTTCAGCAGCTTTTTCTGCATGTCTTTTTTTGATTACATCGTGGAAAACTAAGCCACCATAACTATGAACAAAATCAACCAATTGGGAAACAGCTCCTAAAGAGGTAATGATTAAAGGCACTTGATGTTTCGCACATATAGCTAGGTCTGCCTGAACCCGTGGATTACTTTGGTGAACGATTAAATTTACACCAAAAGGAGCGGGTTTCTTCCCAGTTTCCTTTTCAAAAGCTGCGAGTTCGTTCTTAATTTTTACTACCCACTCTTCAAAACCTTCTGTTGTCCGTTGATTAAGTGCAGGGAAAGTACCAACAATTCCATTTTTACAGCATTCTATTACCAATTCTGGTCCGGAGATAAGAAACATTGGAGCGGCGATAACGGGTAAGCCTAGTGAGTTGATAAATGGAGCTTTTTGCATTTTATTTAGTGAAGTTAATGGATTTAAAAGGTAGTTAAAATAGTTATAAAACGGTAAGTTAAGGCTTAAAATTTGTCTAAATTAGAAAAAATCCATTCAAATTAAAGACGAAAAAGGCTCCATTAGCAACTTTAAAAACATTGGAACTGTTGGATGCCAATTTATTTCGAGGTCAATATTTTTCCGAAAAATGGGGTCAAATATTTGGAGGACAGGTGTTGGGGCAATCACTATACGCTACACGACAAAAAATCATGAAGATCGGCAACAATACAAAATGGTAAAGTCATTTTTAATTTTTCAGGAAATATCCTAAATTGATTTGTTTATTTTATCAACCTAACCTTTTTACTGTGCATCAATTTAAAAATACCTTAGAAGCTTTTTCGAATTGGGTAGATACTACTCCAAATAATATATTTCTTAGGCAGCCTAAAAATAGAGTTTTTAAAGAGTATTCATTTCAACAAGCAAATGAAGAAGCTCGAAAAGTTGCTTCTGCTTTAAAAAGATTAGGTATTCAACCCGGTGACCACGTAGCAATTTTGTCGAAGAATTGCGCCCATTGGATAATGGCAGATTTGGCTATCATGATGGCGGGGGCTATTTCAATACCAATTTATCCTTCTTTAGGTGCCGAGTCGATTGCAGAAATATTAGAGCACAGTGAGTCCAAAGCGATAATTGTTGGAAATTTAGATCAATTTGAAAGTCAGAAAAAGAATTTCCCGAAGATTCCCCTAATTGGAGTGAAAATGTATAATGTTTCAGATGGAGAAAGTTGGGAGGATATAATTGAAAAAGATTCACCTCTGAACGAAATTCATGTTCAGCAACCGGATGAGCTAATTTCGATTTTATATACTTCTGGAACTACTGGAAATCCAAAAGGCGTGATGCATAAGGTAAGTTCTTTTAATGAAGTAACGAATATGGCTATTAGTTACCTGAAATTGAAGGCGCAACAAAGGTACTTTTCATACTTGCCGCTTACCCATATCGCTGAAAGGATTGCAATTGAACATACTGGAATCTATTGTGGAAATACATTTACCTTTCCAGAGTCAATAACAACCTTTGCTGAAGATTTAGCATCGGTTCAGCCCACCTTGTTTTTTGGGGTTCCTCGAATTTGGCAAAAATTTCAAGAAAAAATTCTCGAGAAAATGCCACAATCTAAACTAGACACGATGACATCTATTCCAATATTAGGAGGAATTGTAAAGAAAAAAATTCGCAATAAACTGGGATTAGGTAAAGCAGAGTTATGCTTTTCAGGGGCCGCGCCTATTTCTACAGATCTTCAGAAATGGTTTTTAAAATTAGGAGTCACCATTTATCAAGCCTATGGAATGACAGAAGACTGTATCCTATCTCACTATAATATACCAGATTATAACAAGCTTGGAACTGTTGGAAAGCCTGTGCCGGGGGTTACTTCCAAGTTGTCGGTAGACGGAGAAGTGCTAATCAAAAGTAACTGTTTGATGGTCGGGTATTTCAAAGAAAAGGAAAAAACGGATGAAATGTTTACCTCAGAAGGGTTTCTTAAAACAGGTGACATTGGTGAATTTGATCATGACGGGTTTTTATCAATCACAGGTCGGGCAAAAGATCAATTCAAGACTGACAAAGGAAAATATGTGAGTCCAGGCCCAATTGAACTTGATTTAATGAAGAATTCAAATATTGATCAAGTATGCGTTGTTGGGACAGGTATAACTCAACCCATAGCACTGGTAATTCTTTCTGAACATGGCAAAAAGGAAAATAAAGTTGAATTGGAAAAATCTTTGATTTCTACAATTCATGAGGTGAATAAAGCGATCGAGAAACACGAGAAAATTGAAAAAGTCGTTATAATGAAAGAAGAATGGAGTGTGGATAACGGCTTAATGACCCCTACCTTAAAAGTTAAGCGGAATCGGGTGGAGGCAATTCATCAACACATGTATCTTACCTGGTTTGATGCTGAGGGACAGGTAATATATGAGGTTTAAAATTTTTACTTTGTAACTTTTTGTAGTTTCATCGTTATACTATAAAATAGTATAGTATGAGAGTAGGAGTTTTAGTATCGTTGTTTTTGATTGGAATAGCAAATGGTAATTGTTGGGCGCAGTCTCAGAATGATATCATAGAAACGGTTGGGAAGTATCCCAAATTAATCAGATCCCCACAAAAACTTGCGGATTTAATACAAAGGGATTTTTCGAAAGAAGAATTGCGCGTCAATGCATTATATACATGGATGGCACTCAATATAACCTATGATTTAAAACTCCTCGCCGAGGGGCCTAAAAGGGTAACGATTAATAGTTTTGAGGAATACCATAATGAAGTGACAGTTTCTACTTTAAAGGCGAGAAGGGCAATTTGTAATGGTTATTCTATCACTTTTTCTACCATTTGCGATCTCATGGGAATTGAAAACTCAATAATTACGGGTTTTTCCATGCTTAATCCTAATGATATTGGTATAGTAAAAACGCAACCTTCCCATGCATGGAATGCTGTAAATGTAAATGATGAGTGGCAATTATTGGACGTCACTTGGGGAGCTGGATATGTGGAAATGTCAAATAATCCTAAATATATTCATAAATTGAATATGAATTATTTATTTATGGATCCTGACTTATTTTTCTATAAGCATTTTCCCGAAGACGAAAAATGGAAACTAACGAAGGGTACTAGGTCCAATTTTTTTAATCAACCTATAATTTACTCTTCCTTTTATGATTCAGGGATAGAATTTAAGGATATTCCAAATGGAATAATCAAAACAAAAGGGGATGTGGTCATCCAGATTAAAAACACCAGTGATTCTCAAAAGATAATATTTAAATATGATGGCAATTCGAATTTAGCAAAGTTTGAAATGATCGAAAATAACGGTGAATTTATTTTTACCATAGAGCCTCCCGAAAGGAAGGAGGATTTATTATTGATGATATACGATAGAATGCCGGTAGCAATTTATAAAGTAACTGTGGAAAATTAAGCGATTAACAAATGCTTAATATTTAACTTAAGTATTTTAAAATGGCTAATTAAATTTGGAATGCGTATTTTGTCTACAGGGTAGGGGATAGGCATGGGTTCCTAAACAATTTATTATTCATTTTCGCAACTTATAAACACTTATTTTTAAATTAATTAAAACCATCCTACTAGGATTCAAAGTTCATAAACCTCTTGATTTTTGAATTAATCATTTAACTTTAATCTCAGCTGAAAAAATACATTTTTTGAAAAAAGATTATTCATATCTCCTAGAAATACAATACTTAGGCTTCAGATATCATGGTTGGGCCATTCAACCCAATGCGAAGACAGTCCAAGGGATGGTAAATAAAACCATTAACTATGTTCTGGGCGGAAAAAAATTCAAAATACTAGCCACTGGTAGAACCGATGCAATGGTTTCTGCTGAACAGTTGTTTGTTGAAGTTTTTGTGAAAGAACCTATGGATACCGGAGAATTTCTGACTCTTCTCAATCAAAATTTACCTCAGGATATTAAAGCAATCTCGATTTCAGAAGTGGAGACCGCATTTAATATTATTCAATCGGTGAAAAGTAAAGAATATCATTATTACTTCTGTTTTGGTTCTAAATTTCATCCTATGGCAGCGCCATTTATGACAAATATTCTTGATAAATTGGATGTGAATTTGATGATTTCAGCTGCGAAGCAATTCGAAGGAGAGCATAATTTTCTTTCCTTTTGCTATCAGCCAGGACCTGAAGTTGATACTATTCGCACCATCGAATCATGTGAAATTGTAAGGAATACTGAATTGACCGCCAGTTTTTTTCCGGAGAATTCCTACGTATTGAAGGTTAAGGGTAGTGGATTTATGCGACAACAAATACGGTTGATGATGGGTGCGTTGATCCGAATTGGAACCACAGAAATAACTGAATTACAATTGAAAACCACACTCGAAGGCAAAGAGTTTTTGGAACAGTATATAGCGCCAGCGTCGGGGTTAGTGTTGGTTGATACATTATTTAATTAGCTCATTAAATATAAATTAGGGACTTTTTTTGGGTTGGTG
>JAHEMU010000083.1 GCA_024643485.1 Cytophagales bacterium | reverse complement strand
CCCCACGAACGAAAAAGCTACTGGTTCCCTCCCCGGCAGAAACCACCCCAGGCATCATTTGAATGGTTTTTATCAAATCAGGCTCACCGAATAAAGCGGGAAGTTTTTTCACCTGAGTAATGCTAATTTCATTTTTACTCATGGAAACGTCCGTCACATTTGCGTCTTCTTTTTCACCTTGAATAATTACTTCATCCATCTGTAAAGTGGAGGATTCTAAATTAATATTTCTGCTCAAGGCTCCATTCAAATCAATTTGTAATTTTTTGGTGGTATAACCGATATAAGAAAATGTAATGGTGTGTAATCCTGAAGGTAGTGTCAGACTGTAAAAACCGTATTGATTAGTCGTGGTCCCTACAGAAAGTGAATCCGAGTAAACGGTAACCCCAATCAACTCCTCTCCATTATCAGCAGCACGTATATATCCATTGATGGTGAATTCTTGAGAGTATGCAGAAAGGGTGATAAATGATATAAGTAGGAGTAAGCAATATTTTTGCATGTTGTATTTATTAACTATTCTTTACCAAACGCAAGAACCTTAATTTGGTTCAACAAAGATCGTATTAAAATGCAAGTAGTTCCCTTATTAAAGGCCAATTATTAAAGAATATTTGGTAGGTTTCCATAGGTATATCATTGAATAACTTTATTTCATTATTATATTTATATTTCATGAAGAAATAATATCCCGTAATGGAAATTCCATATTCACCTCCACCGTGGTTATTCAACACCCATTTACAAACCATTTACCCGGCGTTTTTTCGCAAAGTTGAATTTATAGCTCCGGAAGAAATCGTAATAGAAACGCCCGATAATGATTTTTTGGAAATTGATTATTATTCCAAAAAGAGCAGAAAACTGGTGGTAATTTGCCACGGTTTAGAAGGGAATTCCCGAAGGCCGTATATGCTCGGAATGGCCAAGATGATGTATGAAAATGAGGTGGATGTAGTAGCTTGGAATTATCGAGGATGCGGTTCGCAGATGAATCGACAAGACCGATTTTACCACAGCGGGGCTACAGATGATTTATCAGTTGTTATAGATCATTTTTTAGAAATGAAAATCTACGACGAGGTGTTTCTTATTGGGTTTAGTCTGGGCGGGAATCTTATTTTAAAGTATTTAGGTGAACGGGAAGTGGATAAAAAAATATCGAAATCTATGGCTATTTCTGTACCTATTGATCTTCATGGAGGCAGCGATTTACTCGGAAAGTATTATAATCGTCTTTATGCTCAGCGTTTTCTTACGAACTTAAAGGAAAAGGTAGTTACAAAAGCAAAAATAAGAGGGGATAAACTGCCAAATTTAGAAAAAATAAAGACTTTAAGGGAGTTTGATGATTTTATGACAGCCCCAATCCACGGATTTAAAAACGCGGAAGATTACTATGCAAAATGCAATTCCCGCCAATATTTGGAGCATATTTCTACACAAACTGTAATTTTAAATGCTAAAAATGATACGTTTTTATCTGAGAATTGCTTTAAAAAGAACAATCAAAATAATTCCATAATTTGGTGGGAACCAGAAGCGGGAGGGCATGTAGGTTTTACTGGAAGAAATGGAGTTTTTCCTTATTTTTCTGAACAATGTGCCAAAGAGTTTTTTATAAATAAAGAATAGAATTTTCATTTTGGTTAATAAACGAGGAATAAGTGTTAAATTAGGGGAATTATGCTTTTGTATATGAAGAAAAACAACATCTATTTCTTGGTATTTTTTTCAATTCTAACCTTTTCTTGCGAAAAAGTGGTGGATGAAAAAGCGGCCACTTTTGATATCATCCAAACGAAAATATTTGAGCCGAATTGTGTGGCTTGCCATACCGCAGGAACCTCCTTTGCAAATCAATCGAAACTCGTATTGTCTGGTGATCAATCATACAATCAATTAGTAAATCGCGCTCCAGAAAATGCGGCCGCAAAAAACGATGGGTTATTGCTGGTCGGTGATTTGGGTTTGGAAAGTTTATACTCAAGTTTTTTATGGGAAAAGATTAATTTTCCGGATTTCGAACATTATTACTCTGACCACGCTGAATATGGCGAATTGATGCCTTTCGGTGGACCTTCTCTAACGTATGGTGAGCTTGAGTTCATTCGGCAATGGATAGTAAACGGAGCTCCTCGGACAGGATCGGTGGTGGATGAAGCCGTTTTAGATGATACACGACGTTTTGAAATACCAATAGAAGATTTTACGGTGTTATCTCCTCCAACCCAAGGGCTACAACTCAATTTGGGGCCTTTTGATGTTCCCGCTAACTTTGAAAGAGAATTCTATTATTACCAATCTCTAAATAATGCGGAAGATTTATATGTAAATAAATTTGAAAGTAGCATGAAGGAGGGAAGCCATCACTTGATTTTGTATGATTTTCCATCTCAGAATTTACCCGTTTCAAATCAGTTTCGGGATATTCGAAATGAGAATAATACCTTGAATTTCGAAACCATTTTATCAATAAGTGACCAGCGGTTTGTTTTTGGTACCCAACTCCGAAATGCAAGTTATTCCTTTCCCGAAGGTGTCGCACTTAAAATTCCAGCTAATTGGGGCTTTGACATAAATAGCCACTATGTAAATAAAACTTCTGACATTAAAACGGGGCAAGTTTCTGTAAATATCCACACAGTGCCATTTTCAGAGGTGACGCATATTGCGGAGAATTTATTTTTAAACAATACTTCTTTCAGCTTACCGGCTCGCCAAATTACCACCTTATCTAAAACATGGAATTTTAACGAAGCTGTGAATGTATTTATGCTTACCTCACACGCGCATCAATACAATACTGAATTTAAAATATATATTTCTGGAGGCGATAGAGACGGTGAATTGGTCTTTTTTTCCAAAGATTGGCAACACCCTCCATTAATTACTTTTGACCCACCTTTACATTTGGAAGCGGGTCAAGGATTAAAAGCTCAGGCTACCTATAACAATACCACGGATAAAAATCTTAAATTTGGATTATTAAGTGAAGACGAAATGATGATTATTTTTGGTGCATATTATAAAGATTAAATATATTGAAGAGTGTTTACCCAAGAATCTGGATTTTTTGAAAAATTGATCCAAAAATAGGGGAAGTTATTCGTACTTTTAGTTACATTTTAGAGAGAAAATTTCAGATCAGTGATATCAATTAAAAACTTTAATTTCAGTTATAAAACACAGTCGCAGATAATCAGTTTAGTTGGAGCTGGGATTCTCGCGATTGTCATTTCTGTTGTGCTTTTGGGCACTTTGAGAAACGATATTTTAGAGCGATCGACGCTAGATGCGAAATATAAAACAGCCCAGTCCTTTTATAAGGTTGATAAATACATTAAAGGGAAATCTGTAATTATCCAACAAACGAGCAGAATGGTTTCCGGTGCTTTGGGGCTTATTTCTGATGAAAGAGATGCTGAAATTGAAGGTTTTTTAAGAACACTTTCCATTGACTACCCCGAATTTGTTTCCATTTGGGTGTATTATGATAATGCGGATGGTTTTGGAATGGATGAGGTGAAGGAGTACCATTATTATAATAGCGGTGGCCAATTATTGGTAGAGTCACAAATAATTCCAAAAGAAGAATTGCCTGCCGACCATCTACACCTTCAATCAAGTTTGAGAAAAAAAGAGGTGGTTTCAGATGTTTACTTAAGCAATTTATGGGATGAAAATGTTCCTGCTATTAGTTATGCTGTGCCATTCTTCTTCAAAGGAAATTTAGAAGGTACTGTCATCGCAGATTTATCGCTTCACGCACTTTCAGATTTAATGACCAATGAATTTATTGTTTCTGAAAATGATAAACTGATCTTTCACCCTGATCAAAGGTTAAATGCGAAATTTTTGAAAGATTCAGAAATTCCTGATTTTCAAAAGACCTTGTTGAAAGAAAATAAAATAAATGAATCTACTCTTGATCTGGATTTAGACAATTATAGAATCTCGGTTATTGAGTCTTTTAAAATTGGAAAAACGAATACCTACTGGCGTTTGGTTTCTTCAATTTCAATAAAGGAGTTGTATGGAATATATCAATCGAAGTTTAATTTGATTTTCCTTCTTATTGTAGTTGGATTAGCGCTTATGACCTTGGGATTGAGATTCATTAATAAAAAAGTTACTGGTGCTCTGTCTACTTCCATGACGATCATCGAAGGGTTTGGCAATGGAAATATCGATATGGACCATTTAAAATCCTTGAGAATGAGAAGTTTAGAGGGTAAGAAAATAGTTGATGGTCTAAATGTACTTGCAAAAGATTTACACTCAAAAACAGAATTTACTCAAAGCCTTACGAAAGGAAATCTTGACATTAGTTTGCAGCCAAAAGAAGGAGATAAATTAGGTAGTGCCTTGCTTTCTTTGCGTGATACGCTCGTAACCAATGAGGAAGAGGGAAAAAGAAGAGCGTGGACCAACGAGGGATTAGCTAAATTTTCCGATATTTTAAGGACAAATACGGATGATTTTAAAGAATTATGCGTGGAGATCATAGGAAGTTTGGTGAAATATTTAAATACCAATCAAGGGGTGATTTTTTTATTGAACCAAGAAGATGAAGAGGATAAATTCCTTGAACTTACGGGTGCGTATGCTTACGAAAGAAGAAAATTTATCGAAGCAAAAGTAGCAATAGGTGAAGGTTTAGTGGGTCAGTGTTTTCAAGAAAAAGCGATAATACACTTATCAGAAATCCCTGAAGATTATGTGCGAATTACCTCAGGTTTAGGAAAAGCGACTCCAAAGTCATTGTTGCTGGTTCCTTTGAAACTAGAATCTGAAGTGAATGGTGTAATCGAATTAGCAGGTTTTCGCCCTTTTGAAGAATATGAAATTGCTTTCGTTGAAAAATTGGCTGAAAGTATCTCGTCAACCCTTCATAATGTTCAAAATAATGAGAGAACTCGAAAATTACTCGAGACTTCCCAAATGCAGTCGGAAGAATTGAAGGCAGCCGAAGAGGAAATGCGTCAAAATATGGAAGAGTTACAAGCTACTCAAGAAGAACTCAATAGAAGAGCTGGTGAATCTGAACAATTATTGCGCGAAACGGAGCAGAGAAGTGAGTATTCAAACATTCAAATTGAAATAACAAAAGCACTCAGCGCCACACAAAACGCCACTGATTTTTATAACACAGCATTAGAAGATATCTGTTCTTACCTTTATTTCGACTTTGCTACTGCATGGAGCGTGGAAAATGGTGAACTCAAGGCTACGTCTTTATACTATTCAAATGATGAAGACGCACATCAACAGATGATAAATGCTTCTTCTCAGTGGACAGGAAATTCAGCAACGGATTTAGTGGGGTCAGTTATTGAGCATGATCAACCATTGTATTTTAGCAATGTAAAAGACGAAGATGGATTTGGCAGACGCGATGAAGCGATCGAATCTGGCTTGAAAACTTGCTTTATGATTCCTTTACATCACGGGGGTGAAATTATAAGCATCGTTGAATTCTATATGTCTGGTGGGGAAGAAGATCACGAAATGATGTATGAATTTATCATTCAGCTAGAAGGTGTATTAAGCGATCAGATTAGCAGAGTTATCCTAATTGAGGAATCCAATGTGGTGCATGATCAAATTTCAAAACAACAAAAGGATTTAGAAGCAATTCTAAATGGTTTACCAATAGCAATGGTGGTGGTTAATGAGGAGGGTAAATTGGAATTGACGAATGATTCATTTTTAAAATTATTGAACTTAGTTAAACAGCAAATTATCGATACATCATTTAAGGATTTGGTAAAAGGTAACATGCCAGAATTAGAAGCGGGAACCACTCACCAAGTTTCTTTAAGTGCTAATGACATGGAAGTCGCTGTAGAAATTCACATAGAATCTATTCAGAAGAGCTCGGGTAAAAGCAAAGTTATTCAGATAGTAAAAAATTAAAGATCAAATTGGATCAACATCGTAGGTGACTCTAATTCCTTGAAATTCACCTAGGGATTGATAATAATCGGCAGATTGTTTTAGCCAATGCTTTATTTGATTTAATTGGCTTTGATTTCTCTCTAGCTTTATTTGAATTTCAAAAAGATATAGGTTTCTAAGTCTTGAAATCATGGCTTCTTCAGGGCCGAATACTCTATTCATACCTAGTTTCTCACGTATATGCTTGCCTAATTCAATCGCGGCCTGATTTGCAGTTGTTTTATCTTTGTGTTTGATTGTAAGCCGAATTAACCTACTGAATGGGGGATAAAAATACTGTTTTCTCTCGTTTAATTCAGATTCAAAAAAACCGATATAATTGTTCGATTTAATATAGGTGATAACCGGATGATCTGGCTGTTTGGTTTGAATATACACGGCCCCCGGTATCTCTGCTCTTCCCGCTCTACCTCCAACTTGAACCGATAACTGAAACGTGCGCTCAGAGGAACGAAAATCAGGAAAGTGAAGCATTCGATCTAAATCAACAATTCCTACTAAACTGACTTTGTTAAAATCAAGTCCTTTGGATAACATTTGGGTACCTACGAGTAGCTGAATCTCCCCGGATTCGAATCCTGATAATAACTGTTCATAACTAGATTTGGTCCTGGCGTTATCTAAATCCATCCTGCCTGTGACTGCTTCAGGAAAAAAGACTTTTAACTCTTCTTCAAGCTTTTCCGTTCCAAATCCAACGGTCTCAATTTGATTGGAACCACAATCTGGACAATGGATAGGAACAGGCTCAGAATAGCCACAATAGTGACATTTTAGGGCGTTTCTTGATTGATGATAGGTTAAACTAACGGAACATTGTATGCATTTTGACGTCCAGCCACATTGCCCACACGATAGTACAGGTGAAAATCCTCTACGGTTTTGAAATATAATTCCCTGCTCTTTCTTTTCAAGTGTTTGATTAATAGCATTGATTAAGAGGTTACTAAATTCTCCAGTTACTGCTTTTTTCTTTTTTTCTTTTACGATGTCAATGACTTCATAGGTGGGTAATTTCGCATTACCATAACGCTCATGTAGCTCAATTAATTGGTATTTATCAGTTTTCGCTGCATAATAGCTTTCAATGGAAGGCGTCGCTGATCCAAGTATAATTTGAGAATATGTAATTGTACTCAACATCAAAGCGCAGTCGCGCGCATGGTAACGCGGAGCAGGTTGATGTTGCTTATAAGAGGTTTCATGCTCTTCATCAACTATGATTAGCCCTAGATTTTGAAAGGGTAAGAAAATACTTGATCGAACCCCCACAACGAAATTGATTTTTTGTTCGAGGACGCCCTTCCAAACTTCCACTCGTTCATTGTCACTGTGTCGGGAATGATACACTCCAAACGAATTTCCAAACGCATGATGTAGCCGACTGATAATTTGGGTGGTTAAGGCTATTTCTGGAAGCAAAAACAATACTTGCTGTCCTTGTTCCAGTATATTGTTGATTAGCTGAATGTATACTTCGGTTTTTCCACTGCCTGTAATGCCATGAAGTAGTACGGGTTTGTTTTTCTCAAAGGCTCCATAAATCCCTTTAATGGCTTCTTCTTGTGAAGGACTTAGCTTTACATTCGCTTGCCTTTCCTGAACCTGAATTCTTGGAATGATTACTTCAAACTTTTCAAGAATTTGATTTTTTATGAGAGTATTAAGTGAGCTGAGTGAATATTCAGTTGATTGAAAAATTGACCAAGGCAATCCGTTGATATGAAATAAATCTAATTTGCGGTCGGTCATTTCTTTCAAATAACCCATGATCACATTTTCTTGTCCAGGTTTTTTTGAAAGGGAATTTAGAAGCTCTGAAATAGCACTTTCCGTTCGGAATTCCTTTGAAAACTTGATTCTCTTCTCCTTTAAAGGTTTGTATTTCTCATTCACTTGCTCATAAAGCAAAATGGATTGTTTTTCAAGGAGGGATTTAACGTATTTATAGGGGTTTTTAAGAGTGGTGAATTTTGTTAATTCACTATACCCAACACTCTGTTCACGTTGAAGAATCTCAATTATTTCAATTTCCTCATTTGATAAGGGATATTCGAAATTTTCATAATCGGGATGTATTTGAAGTTTTGATTCGCTACTTAATTTCAATCCACTTGGAAGTGCTGCCTGAAGTACTTCTCCGGAGGTGCACATATAATATTCCCCCATCCACTCGTAAAACTTTAAATAGGTCTCTGAGATAATGGGAATTTCATCTAAGATTTCAAGTAAATATTTAGCTTCATATTTTTGTGGAGGTAGCTGATGAACAGATTTGATAACCCCTGTGTATATTTTCCGCTTTCCAAATTGCACTATGGTTCGAACGCCTGGCTGAGCCAAGTGCTTCATTTCCTCTGGAATTCGATAGGTATAATGTAATGGAACGGGAAGAGGCAATAAAACATCTGCAAAAAAGGTTTTTCTTTCTTCAAATTCGGATTGATTAAATAACAGTTGGGTCCCGCTCATTTATAGCTCTTATTTGAGTTGATCTAAAGCTTCTTTTACTGAATGAACCGGCAGTCGACAAGTTTTATTGTAGCAAACGTATATGGTTGTTTGACCATTAATAGCAGTTTTGTGGTCTAATAAACCAAGTGTACTTTCTACTTTACTTCCCATAATAACTGAATTTGGAAGGTAGTGGGTTCGAATTTCGTTTATGTACGAGGAGGCATCAGGACCTATCACAATAATTTCTGCTAAAGGATTTGCGGTTAAATGATGCAAAATAGCCCAATTTGATAAGTATGAAGGTTCCTTTTTAACTAAGCCTGTCATGAGTTTTAGCATATTTTCAGAAATAGAACGGTATTTTTCCTTATCTAATGACACCCCAAGTTTTAATAAATTGGACGCCATGATGGAATTACCCGAAGGAATGACATTATCAAAGATCTCTTTGCTTCGAGATATAAGTTCTTCGGAAGTATGCGCAGTAAAATAAAATAACCCCTCATCCTTGTCGAAAAATTCATTGAGCACAAATTCTGTGAGTTGATCCGCTTTTATAATCCAATGTTGGTTTTGTGTTGCCTCATATAACGCGATAAAGGCTTGAATTACGGTGCTATAATCTTCAAGGTAACCTTGTCCGGATACATGGTTGTTTTTATATGATCGATAAATAACTTCACCACTGATCATATTATTTTCAAGAAACTCTGCGGTTTTCAGTGCCAAATTCAAGTATTCTTCATTACCTGTTGCTTGATAACTATTTACGAGACCGGTAATAGTTAAGGCATTCCATGAAGCGAGTATTTTATCATCAAGTCCTGGAGGAATTCG
>JAHEMU010000416.1 GCA_024643485.1 Cytophagales bacterium | reverse complement strand
GTTTGGTAATACAAAACCATATCGAGTTAGAATTGTGAATAGTATCAATGATAATTTCGACTATTTTTATATTAAACAGGCCGATGCCTCCCGTATCTACGGACTGGAACTTGAGCACCTTCTCTCGCCGAATAGGATTAACTACATTGTGGATAAGAATACCCTAGTTGAGGAGCATATTATTGGAATACCCGGTGATCAGTTTATGCTTAAGCATCTGGAAGACAAAGCCTTAAATAGAATTAGACTTGCGAAGGAATTCGTAAAATTTAATGAGCGTACGTTCGTTCGACTCCTCGGTGATATGCACTCCAGTAATTTTGTAGTAGACCTTACCCCTGATTTCGAAGATGTACATTACCGCATTCGAGCTATTGACTTTGATCAGCAATCTTTTGAGGGTCGGAGAGCAGTTTACATGCCAAAGTACTTTAAACAAAACAATGCTTTGATTAAATTGGGAATGCAAGTAATGACCCCGGAATCAATGTTTCAGTATATGCTTGAAGAAAGAAGTTTGATAGTAAATCGGATGCGTACTTCCAGGTATGTACTTAAGGACTTAATTACAACTATGAAAACATCTCCCCTCTCCTTAGATAAAAACATCACCCAATTAAGAAACGAGCTTTCCGAATATTACAAGAATGATAATTTCTTAAAATGTAATAGCATGGGAGCAATTTTGGAGCTTAATCTGGCACAGTTAGAATCAAGCTAAATTTTAGGCTCAGAAATCGACTGTTGCATACTGCTAATCATTGTTGCTAGATAATTGTCCTTGCCTAGCAGTTGACTCAAATAGTATTCCTTGAATTCTTCATAGGTAAGATAGTACTCTGTTTTTACTTCATCATCTATAACTTCTACCAGGGCAAGCTGAGCAGCAACAATTGTAACGTTCTGCAAATATTCACTATAGCTTTTGTGTATATATGCCTCACTCATTTTTACCATCTTTTCACTATTCAGGAACATCGTTCTATTATTTAAAGAGATACAAGATATTGATCCGGCTTCCAGTGCTGACCAACCGGAATGCTTATATCCTCGTTAAAGGAATGGATTTTTATGCCATTAAGGCGCTCATTTCGTAACTCTAGAGCAAGATCCTGATGAATCATTACAAATACATCCGCTTTGCCTGAATCTATTATTTCCTGATTTATATCGTTGACGTGAAAACTCACTATCTTGTTTTTTCTGCCAAAATCAAATTCTATCACAGTTCCGTCAGCCAGATTAACTGAATCTTCCAGGTTTAGAGCAAGGAATAAGTTCCCATCTAACTTTGTGAATTTAGGAACGATTGACGGTTCTGTTTTGGCAATAGTAATTTCCGGTTTAACACCACGATTCGCTGAGGAATCCGATCCCGTTGAAATCTTTAGTATTGTAATTATTGCGATTAAAATAAATATCTTTTTCATTCTTTGTTTTCTTTTGGTTCGCATAGCAAATTTGTAGCGAATTATCGCCTGTTACATTCGTAAAAAACCTATTTTGGCAACTAGGTAATTTACCTACCCTATGAGAACAACCATTTATTTGAACTTTAATACTCCTTTTACTACCAGCCTGATTTTGGGATTGTTATTGTTTTTTATTGGTTTAAATGGGTTTACGCAGTCACGTGAATTTCTTTTTAACTCTGGTATAAACTATATGCTGGTCGATAAGGAGATGGCGATTGATCAATTCACAAAATCTATTGCCTTAGACTCAAATTTTAGTGCGGCATATTTTTACCGTGGTGTATCTCGTTTCAAACTCGGCCAGTATCAGAAAGCGATCATCGATTTTGACAAGGTCTCTAAATTGGATTCTACAGTAAATGTGGTGCATGCTTATAAAGGATTTGCCTATCGTCAGCTTGGTGAAAGTGAATTAAGTCTTGAATCCTTTAGTTTGTACATGGACTCAAGAGATCAACTAAGTGCCGTTGATTACAATATAATCGCTAAGGTGCAAATGGAGACCGGAGATCTGACCGGAGCAATTGCAAGTTTTGAGTCAGCACTTAGGATGAACGAGGAGGAATCACAATATTATTACCTATATCAGGCGCTCTATGGAAATGGTGATTATCAAAAAGCGCTAGAGCAGATTAATTATGCTATTGATGAAAACAGTGAGTTCTATGGATACTACCTTAATCGAGGGAACACTAAACTTATGTTAGGAAACTTTGAGAGTGCTTTAGGGGATTATGATTATGCCTTAACTCTTGAACCATCAGTTCCAGATAGTTATTACTTACGTGGCAGGGCCTTGGATACCCTTAATCATCACAACAAAGCAATTCTTGATTTTAATAGAGCAATTGAGCTAAATCCCAATGATGGAACATATTTTTCTAAACGTGGTAACGCTAAATTTGCCTCTGGTAACCGCGATGCAGCATGTTTGGATTGGACTATTGCAAATAACTTGGGATACTATGAAGATTTTAATAAAATAAAAACCCTTTGTGAATAGACTATATAAATAAACTAAATAAAATATAATGGATAATAGAAGATTTATGCCCTATG